>NZ_RCOA01000109.1:0-57253 GCF_004307585.1 Pseudomonas sp. Sample_20
CCTCCAGCCATATTCTCGACGCCATCATTCAACTTGCGGGCAAGCTCGATCTTGCAATGGTTGCAGAAGGTGTAGAAACCCAAGAGCAAAGTGATTACCTGACCGCTCATAACGTTAACTTTCAGCAAGGCTATCTGTTCGGCCGACCGCTGCCTGGCGCGGAATTCATTAGTGCATTAAGTGGTCATTAACCCTTGGCCTTATGCGATGAGACGGTCAACGGGTACACAATTTGATTCAAAAGACTACTCTTGTTACATGAAGAAAAAGACATGATTTACTCTTGGCCAATTAACTACTACAATTTTTCATGCCTGCGGTAATTTCGCAGGTGCGCCATTTATCACCGAGTCGCTTCAAGGCTCTTGGCTTATAGCTTTGTTTGCGGTTGGTATCAGCCAAACACACTATTGGAGTAAAGATATTGTCCAGACTCGCTGAATTTCGCGCAGCTGAAAAGGCCCTTCAGGAACAGCTCAAACAGCTGGAATCGCTGAAGAACGATGCCGGGCTGAAGAAAGAAATCGAATTCGAAGAAAAGCTCCAAGGACTGATGAAAACCTATGGCAAAGGCCTGAAAGACATCATCGCCATCCTTGATCCAAACCCGGCAAAGTCCGGTCTGCAGCAGTCCGCAGCGCCCAAGACCCGCCGCGCCCGCGTGGTCAAGGTTTATCAGAACCCGCACACTGGCGAGCTGATCGAAACCAAGGGCGGCAACCATCGCGGTTTGAAAGCCTGGAAAGAGCAGTACGGTGCAGCCACCGTGGATTCATGGTTGCGCGGTTAATCTGACGCCAACAAAAAGCCCTGCCTGATGCAGGGCTTTTTTATTGACAATATCTAACAAATGAAATGATTTTCATCGAACAAGTTGGAAATTTGTGTAACGCTTCTGAATCATCAGGCTAAACATTTTGCTGCGCGATGTTACCTCGAGCGCTTGATCAAACTATGTGCTTAATCCCTTCCGGTAAGCGAACTGCTGCGAGTTAGTACGAACGTTTATAATTTCAGGCTGTTGCGCGCCGCTTCTATATCGTCGGCGCTCGCCTTATAAACGTCGGCCTGACCGGCATATGAAAGTACGTAAGCCTTGTCTGTTTCCACAGCTGCCACCAACGTTTGTGATAATACGTGTCGACCGTTCTCGGTGACCGTGCAGGTCGTCTCCAGCCCGGACAATGAGCCGAGCGCAGCAGGATGAATTCTGTTGCAGACGCTCTGATAACCACTGCGGAAGAAATCCTTCTGGATCGATTTGCGCATTTCCAGCAGCACGCCTTGCAAATTGACCTGATGCCCCGCCTCCACTTGCGTCATCGTCAACTCCATCACCATTACCTGATTGCCATCAGCATGGAGCTTCACCGCCCGTTGCCGCGAGACTGGCGGCGCGGTTTCCGGCAATGCTTCAACCTCCCAGCCCGTCGGCCAAGTGATACTTGGTTCGGCCATTACGGGTAAAACCACAGCCGACGACAAAGCAAAAAAAACAAACACGGATTTCAACAGTCGGATCATTGCCGGACGCACTCATGGATAGAAAGCAAAGTCTGAGCCCCGCCTTCGCGCAGGGCAAGCCCGCCTTGCATTTGGCGATGCCGGCCGGCATGCGTATCATTGCGCCCATTCACTCGCCCATTGTTATTGGAGGGCCCATGAGCCTCAACGAACTGAACACTTTCCCCGGCGTAACTGCCACGCCAGACAGCGCAACCCGCAACTTCGTGTTCAACCACACCATGCTACGCGTGAAGGACATCACCAAGTCGCTGGATTTCTACACCCGCGTATTGGGTTTCACGCTGGTCGAGAAGCGCGATTTCCCGGAAGCCGAATTCAGCCTGTACTTCCTCGCGCTGGTCGACAAAGCGCAGATCCCGGCCGACGACGCCGCGCGTACCGAATGGATGAAATCGATCCCGGGCATTCTGGAATTGACCCACAACCACGGCACCGAAAACGATGCCGACTTCGCCTATCACAACGGCAACACCGACCCGCGCGGTTTCGGTCACATCTGCATCTCAGTGCCGGATATCGTTGCAGCATGTGCACGCTTTGAAGAGCTGGGTTGCGATTTCCAGAAGCGTCTGACCGATGGCCGGATGAAGAGCCTGGCGTTCATCAAGGATCCGGATGGCTACTGGGTCGAAATCATTCAGCCTGCGCCGCTGTAAAAGCTGAAAGCCCCTCACCCTAGCCCTCTCCCACACGGAGAGGGGACTGATTGCGGGATGTTGGAGAATTACGCCGACTTGAACGATTGGCGGTGAATCCATAATCGACCGGCTCTCTCAGGTCGATGGATGACTTCAGACACCTCGGTCGGCTCCCTCTCCCTCGGGAGAGGGTTGGGGTGAGGGGTGGCTTTCCACGCGCAATAAAAAACCCATGATCGCTCATGGGTTTTTTAGTTTTCGACCTGGCAGTTACGCCGGGGCCGAAGTCCGGATCAAGTGATCGAACGCACTCAGCGAAGCCTTGGCGCCCTCGCCCACTGCGATCACGATCTGCTTGTAAGGCACAGTCGTCACGTCACCCGCTGCGAAGATCCCCGAGATCGAAGTCTCGCCACGATTATCGACAATGATCTCGCCACGCGGCGACAGCTCGATGGTGCCCTTCAGCCAATCGGTGTTCGGCAGCAGACCGATCTGTACGAAGATGCCTTCCAGCTCAACCGTACGCAGCTCATCTGTAGTGCGATCCTTGTAACGCAGACCGTTTACCTTCTCACCATTGCCGGTGACTTCAGTGGTTTGCGCACTGGTGATCACCGTGACGTTCGGCAGGCTGTGCAGCTTGCGCTGCAACACAGCATCGGCGCGCAGTTGTACGTCGAATTCCAGCAACGTTACGTGCGACACGATACCGGCCAGATCGATGGCCGCTTCAACGCCGGAGTTACCGCCGCCGATCACCGCCACGCGCTTGCCTTTGAACAGTGGGCCGTCGCAGTGCGGGCAGTACGCCACGCCCTTGTTGCGGTATTCCTGCTCGCCCGGAACGTTCATTTCGCGCCAGCGTGCGCCGGTGGCGAGAATCACGCTCTTGGCTTTCAGGGTCGCGCCACTGGCGAAGCGGACTTCATGCAGCTCGCCGTTCTTGCCCGGGATCAGCTTGTCGGCGCGTTGCAGGTTCATGATGTCGACGTCGTACTGCTTGACGTGTTCTTCCAGCGCCGTGGCCAGTTTCGGCCCTTCGGTTTCCTGCACGGAAATGAAGTTCTCGATGGCCATGGTATCGAGCACCTGGCCGCCGAAACGCTCAGCCGCGACACCAGTGCGGATGCCTTTACGTGCGGCATAAATAGCCGCCGAAGCACCGGCCGGGCCACCGCCGACGACCAGCACGTCAAAGGCTTCCTTGGCGCTGATTTTCTCGGCCTGACGCTCAATCGCGCCGGTGTCGAGTTTGGCGAGGATTTCCTCCAGGCCCATGCGGCCCTGGCCGAAGTTTTCGCCGTTGAGGTAGATGCTCGGCACGGCCATGATCTTGCGATCGTTGACTTCGTCCTGGAACAGCGCGCCGTCGATGGCGACGTGGCGGATGTTCGGGTTGAGCACGGCCATCAGGTTCAGCGCCTGGACGACGTCCGGGCAGTTTTGGCAAGACAGCGAGAAGTAAGTCTCGAAGCTGAACTCGCCTTTGAGCGAGCGAATCTGCTCGATGACTTCAACGCTGGCCTTCGACGGGTGGCCGCCGACTTGCAGCAGGGCCAGCACCAGCGAGGTGAATTCGTGGCCCATTGGAATACCGGCGAAACGCAGGCTGATGTCGGCTCCAGGGCGATTGATCGAGAACGATGGCTTGCGAACATCGTCACCGCTGTCGATCAGGGTAATTTGGCTCGAAAGACTGGCAACGTCTTTCAGCAGGTCCAGCATTTCACGGGATTTCGCACCGTCGTCGAGGGATGCAACGATCTCGATCGGTTGGGTGACCCGTTCCAGGTACGATTTCAACTGGGCTTTAAGATTGGCGTCCAACATACGGGCGATTTCCTTTATTTGAGGCGAAAAAAAGCCCGAGCGAATCTCGCCCGGGCATTTTTATTGGGCGGTGCAGCTAACTTAAGAAGGTGCGGCGTGCCGCCCTGCGTTGCATGTCACAGACTTAGATCTTGCCGACCAGGTCCAGCGACGGAGCCAGAGTGGCCTCGCCTTCTTTCCACTTGGCCGGGCAAACTTCGCCTGGGTGTGCAGCGACGTACTGAGCAGCCTTGATCTTGCGCAGCAGCTCGGAAGCGTCACGGCCAACGCCGCCATCGTTCAGTTCAACGATTTTGATCTGGCCTTCAGGGTTGATCACGAAGGTGCCACGGTCAGCCAGACCAGCTTCTTCGATCAGTACGTCGAAGTTGCGCGAGATGACGTGGGTCGGGTCGCCGATCATGGTGTATTCGATTTTGCCGATGGCTGGCGAAGTGTTGTGCCAGGCAGCGTGAGCAAAGTGGGTGTCGGTCGAAACGCTGTAGATTTCCACGCCCAGCTTCTTGAACTCAGCGTAGTTGTCGGCCAGGTCTTCCAGCTCGGTTGGGCACACGAAGGTGAAGTCGGCTGGGTAGAAGAACACTACGGACCACTTGCCTTTCAAGTCAGCATCCGAGACTTGAACGAAGTCGCCGTTTTTGAACGCGGTAGCTTTGAACGGTTTTACTTGGCTGTTGATGATAGGCATCGATGACTCTCCGTCAGGGGTTATGAAGTTGATGGGTGAATCCTACCCACTCACTCGACGGAAGGCTCATTGGCAAACCTGATACTGCTGATTTGTTTTCGCTATTAGCTGACTGTATTAATAGAAGAAAACGATCTCTACGCTTGATCCGGCTTATCCATAATCCGAGCCATTCCCTGGAATGGGCTGACCTCAACATAGCGCATGGCGGATTTCATGTCCTTCCAGCCGACGTAGCTCATCAGCGATTTAAGATCCCAGCCGCTTTGATGCGCCCATGTGGCAAAGCCACGCCGCAGTGAATGGCTGGTGTAGTTGGCGGCGGCAATCCCGGCGCGCTGCAACGCCTGGCGCAGCAGCGGAATGATGCTGTTGGCGTGCAGGCCCTCCTCGCTCAGATTGCCCCAGCGGTCAATGCTGCGGAACACCGCGCCGCGCACCAGCGCGGATTCAGTGATCCAATCGATATAGGCCTGCACCGGGCACAACTTCAACAGCGCCGGGGCCTGGTAGGTCTGCCCGAGGTTCTCCCGGTCGCCCTTGCTGCGCGGCAGATACAGAGTGATGCCCTTGCCAGCGCTCGCCTGCACATGCTCGATTTGCAAACGGCACAATTCGTCGCTGCGAAAGCCGCGCCAGAAGCCCAACAGAATCAGCGCGCGATCCCGATACGCCTTGAGCAAGGTCGGGCGGTCCTGTTCTTCCCGGGCCGTCTGCGCCTCCTGCTCAAGCCAATCAATCACGCGCTGCAGATCCTGCAATTGCAGCGGCTCAGCCTGTTTTTCCTGCGCCGGGTGCAAAGCACGAATGCCCTTGAACACCTTGCGCACCACTGGCGCCTTGGTGGGATCGGCAAACCCCTGACTGTTGTGCCACTGCGCCAGCGCCGACAGACGCAGCTTCAGCGTGTTGATCGACAGCACGCCAGCGTGCGCCACCAGATATCGCGCAACGCTATCGGCAGTAGCCGGCAGAAATCCGCCCCACGTCACCTCGAAGTGCTCGATGGCCATGCGATAGCTGCGGCGAGTGTTGTCCCGGGTGGCGGCTTGCAGATATCGATCAATGTCGCTCATGGGCAGTTTTCTCGCTGGCGTACGGGTTCAGGCATGCAGGTGCGCATTTTGCCCCCTGACATTGGGTAATACCAGTATATCCCGCGTGTTTTAATTCAGATATTTACCTATATTTTCAGCATGGTACACTGCGTACTTTAGTGGCATGTACCACAGTACGTAACCGTAGGAGTTCTCATGGCCCGTGGCGGCATTACCAAAGCACTGGTGCAAATCGCGCGCACAGCGATCCTGGCTCGCGGCGAACACCCAAGCATCGATGCAGTACGCATCGAAATGGGCAACACCGGCTCGAAAACCACGATCCATCGCTATCTGAAAGAACTGGACGACGGTGCCCAGCCGAATGAGGCGTCAGCAGAACCGATCGATGATGAGCTGACCGCCCTCGTCTCTCGACTCGCCCAGCGCCTGAAAGAACAAGCACAGGAACCCATCGAGCAAGCCCGCGAACAGTTCGAAGAGCAACGGGAAGCACTGGAAACCGAACTGAAACAGGTTCGCCAGGCGCTGGAGAAACTCGAACACGACCACGACATTCAAGGCGCCGCGCTGCAACGCGAATCCGAAGCGCTGAGCAACACCCGCTCGATGCTGCAAACCGAACAGACGCGCAATGCCGGCCTCAACCAGGCATTGGCCGATTTTGAATTGCGCTTGCAGGACAAGGACGAACAGATCCGCTCACTGGAAGAAAAACACCTGCACGCCCGCGATGCGCTGGAGCATTACCGTAACGCCACCAAGGAACAGCGCGAGCAGGAACAGGCCCGCCACGAAGGGCAAATCCAGCAGATCCAGGCCGAACTGCGTCAAGCCCAGCAGAGCGCGTTGGTGCGTCAGGATGAGATCACACAGTTGCACCGTGACAACGAACGCTTGCTCACCGAAAACCGTGGCATTCAGCGCGAGCTGAATCTGGTGCAGGATCAGCTCAAGCAGAGCAATCAGCGTCAGGATCAATTGCTTGAGCAGGCGACGCGCATGGACAGCGAGCGCACCCTCCTCCAGGAACGTCTGCGCGTGGCGACACTGGAAAGTCAGGCACTCAAGCAGAGCGTCGACGAGCAGACGCAACTCAATCAGTCACTGGAAAAGGAATTGCTCAAGGCTCAGGCAAGCCTTGAGGACAGCCAGCGTCTGGCGGCTGCCGTTGCGGCAGCGCCAGACTCGACCAAAGCGAAAGACGCTTAAGCGCTGACCGGCGTGCGCATGGTCACAAACTCTTCGGCAGCCGTCGGGTGCACCCCGATGGTGTCGTCGAAGTCGCGCTTGGTCGCGCCGGCCTTCAAGGCGATCGCCAGACCTTGCACGATCTCGCCGGCGTCCGGGCCGACCATGTGGCAGCCAAGCACCTTGTCGGTCTTGGCGTCGACTACCAGCTTCATCAGGGTTTTCTCCTGACAGTCAGTCAGGGTCAGCTTCATCGGCCGGAAGCGACTTTCGAAAATGACCACTTCGTGGCCACAATCGCGCGCTTCTTCTTCGCTCAAACCGACTGTGCCGATGTTCGGCAGGCTGAACACGGCGGTCGGAATCATCTTGTAGTCCACCGGGCGGTATTGCTCCGGCTTGAACAGACGCCGCGCCACAGCCATGCCTTCGGCTAGCGCGACCGGTGTCAGCTGCACGCGACCAATGACGTCGCCCAGCGCCAGAATCGACGGCTCGGTGGTTTGATACTCGTCGTCGACTTTGATGAAGCCCTTGTCGTCCAGTTGCACATCGGTGTTTTCCAGGCCGAGATTGTCCAGCATCGGACGTCGACCGGTGGCGTAGAACACGCAATCGGCTTCGAGTACACGACCATCCTTGAGCGTCGCTTTCAAGCTACCGTCGGCCTGCTTGTCGATGCGTGCGATGTCGGCATTGAATTGCAGGTCGAGGCCGCGCTTGGTCAATTCTTCTTGCAGGTGCTTGCGCACCGCCCCATCGAAACCACGCAGGAACAGATCGCCGCGATACAGCAGCGTGGTGTTGGCGCCGAGACCATGGAAAATCCCGGCGAACTCGACGGCGATATAACCGCCGCCAACCACCAGCACACGCTTGGGCAACTCTTTCAGGAAGAACGCCTCGTTCGAACCGATCGCATGCTCATGCCCCGGAATTTCGGGAATCTGCGGCCAGCCGCCAGTCGCGATCAGGATATTCTTGGCGGTGTAGTGTTCGCCATTGACCTCAACCTCGTGCGGCCCGACGATTTTCGCGTGCGCCTCGTGCAGGGTCACGCCGCTGTTGACCAGCAGATTGCGATAAATGCCGTTGAGGCGATTGATTTCACGGTCCTTGTTGGCGATCAGCGTGGCCCAGTCGAAGTTGGCTTCGCCCAGGTTCCAGCCGAAACCGGACGCCTGCTCGAAGTCCTCGGCAAAATGCGCGCCGTAAACCAGCAGCTTTTTCGGCACACAGCCGACGTTGACGCACGTGCCGCCCAGATAACGGCTCTCGGCCACCGCCACTTTCGCCCCGAAGCCTGCGGCAAACCGCGCAGCCCGCACACCGCCGGAACCGGCACCAATCACATAAAGGTCAAAATCGTAGGCCATTTCTATCTCCTCGGCAGGCCATCAGCATACCCGCAGTCATCCATTGGGCAAGCACTGCCATCCATATAAGGGCGGAAAATGAAAAAGCCACCCGGAGGTGGCTTTCTTTTGCAGACGAGGCAAACGCTATCAGTAAGCTTTGCCAGTCTTGTAGAAGTTTTCGAAGCAGAAGTTGGTCGCGTCGATGTAGCCTTCCGCACCACCGCAGTCGAAACGCTTGCCCTTGAACTTGTAGGCCATGACGCAGCCGTTCTGGGCCTGCTTCATCAGGGCGTCGGTGATCTGGATTTCACCGCCCTTGCCTGGCTCGGTCTGCTCGATCAGGTCGAAGATGTCCGGGGTCAGGATGTAGCGACCGATGATCGCCAGGTTCGACGGCGCGTCTTCCGGCTTTGGCTTCTCGACCATGCTGTGCACGCGGTAGATGTCGTCGCGGATCATTTCGCCAGCGATTACGCCGTACTTGTTGGTTTCCTGCGGATCGACTTCCTGGATAGCGACGATCGAGCAGCGGAACTGCTTGTACAGCTTGACCATCTGGGTCAGCACGCCGTCGCCGTCGATGTTGACGCAAAGGTCGTCCGCCAGAACCACGGCGAACGGTTCGTCACCGATCAGCGGGCGGCCCGTCAGGATCGCGTGGCCCAGACCTTTCATTTCGGTCTGACGGGTGTAGGAGAACGAGCATTCGTCCAACAGCTTGCGGATACCGACCAGGTACTTTTCCTTGTCGGTGCCCTTGATCTGGTTTTCCAGCTCGTAACTGATGTCGAAGTGGTCTTCCAGAGCACGCTTGCCACGGCCGGTGACGATGGAAATCTCAGTCAGGCCCGCGTCCAGTGCTTCTTCAACGCCGTACTGGATCAGTGGCTTGTTTACCACCGGCAGCATTTCTTTAGGCATGGCTTTGGTCGCTGGGAGGAAGCGAGTGCCGTAACCGGCTGCTGGAAACAAGCATTTCTTGATCATATAAGTCCTTGAAAAGGCTGTGTGTACGAGTTTCGAGGCAGTCTAATCAGGCGGCGTGCGCCTTACAATGCCCCGCGCTGGCTAACCGATGCCAACATAGAGAAATATTCGCGCGGATAGTTCCATCCGGGTATTTCAGCGGCGGAGTCAGCGTAGCTCAAGATCCGGGCAAACAGGATCACCATACGCTTATCAGCCCCCAATGCGAGCATTTGCCGCTATCATGGCGCCTTTGAACCAGCGAACGAGAATGACCAGATGGCTGCGGTAAAAATCATCAACGGGTATGTGATCGACAAGAAAGACGGCAAGTGGACGCTGACCACCACCAACGGCGAACATATCGCCGGGCCTTTTGACAGCGAGCAGATGGCGACGGATGTGGCCTCGGTGTTCACCGATACGCCTGCTTCTTCCAAGCGCCGTGGTAAAGATCAGGACTGATCCTGCCCGCACTTGCGCCAAGCCCTGCCAGCATGCAGGGCTTTTTTGTGCCTTGTTGGCAAACAAGTGGCCAATCGCTATAACCTTTTCATCGCGGCGCTGTCAGAGCATCCAGTCCCCCACCTGAAGATTACGCAACCATGAACCTGAACAAACTGCAGCCGCTTCTCGCGGTATTGGTATTGAGCGGCTGTGCCACTTCGCAGCCAACCTATCTGAACAATGGCGAACAGGGCCTGAGCATCGATTGTTCCGGCGAAGCCAACTCCTGGGCCATGTGCTACGAAAAGGCCGATGCATCCTGCGCCGGCACCGGTTATCGCATCGTCGGCACTGATGGCACACCGGCGCCCAAGGAAGATGACAAAACCCTGGGCGTTGACGTTGGCAATTACAAGACCCGCAACGTCGTGGTCGTCTGCAAGTAAGCCTTACATGTGGATTTCGGCAAACTTGATCCCGAGGCCACGGACGACCTCGATCAGATCATCAAGCCGATTGAAGGACTCGACTTCATCATTGTCATCCACCAAAAAGTAGCTGCGCCCTGCACTCTTCTTGAAAAACACGATCCATTCACCGGGATTCGCCGGGTTCTGGATGACATGAGTGGCAGAGATAAGGCCCTCTGCGTGGCGCTCCCGCACATGCTCTCGCTTCATCACGACTCCATATATGACAATGCCGCCACAGCAGGACTGTGACGGCATCGGGTGCTGATGTTCGGTAGTCTATCAGCCGGAAATACAGGCGTTCGCGGCTTTCTGTACATCGCGAGGGCGAACCGGCACGTTGGACATGCGCTCATGCAGCTTGATGCTGCTGCCGCCAGCGCGATCTTCGATATCAAACACGGCTGCCGGGCCTGACGAAAGTTTGCCGGGAACGATGACTCGTACACCGTCCTTCTGCGGCTGGACTTGCAACGCACCACGACTGTCAGCGAGCTTGTCGGTCAGACACTGCGCATACTCCTGGGGCTTTTTGCCGGAGATCACGCTCATGGTTGGCAGCGTTTCATTGATTTCGGAAACATTTGCACAACCGGCCATCGCCAGAATCAACGGCACACACACCACACCCCACTTCATATCAATCCTCCGTCAAAGACCGTCCGACAGCACAAATGCCGCTTTTCTCCGGTGCCTTGTGCATTTAACCCGCCTGCCGTGGCGAAGTTCTGTTCAAAATTTGTCAAAGCAACGCCCGACGGCCAGATAATAACCCGTGCGGGCTGATAAACTGCGCCCATCGACAAGCTATCGTTTTGATTTAGTAGAAAAAGCCCTTCTGGAGGCGCCCATGAAATTCATTCACCAGCGCGAGCACCTCAACGAAGACGACATCGTCGTCATTCAATGCTCGCAGATGTGCAACATCCGTTTGATGAACGACGCCAACTTCCGCAGCTTCAAAAACGGCGGCCGTCACACCTACCACGGCGGCGCGTTCGACACGTTTCCGGCACGCATCACCGCACCGAGCACCGGCTTCTGGAACATCACCATCGACACCGTCAACCGCCGCGCAATCAGCGTGACTCGCAAGCCGACGCTGACCCACTCGATCAAGATCATCCGTCGCTCCAGCACTAAACTGAGCTGAGACGCACAGCCTATTGAAAGGGAAACATGACCGTGGCGCAAAAAACCAAATACGTGATCAAGTACAAACTGGACGGTGAACAGCGTTTCGAGTTCGCTGAACTGGAAACCGGCACTGACGAGGAGGCGAAAGCGGCGCTGAAGAAAATGCACGCTGACGAAGAACTCAGTGACATCAAGGTCAGCAAAGCGCTGTAACCGAATCATGCAACCGACCACGTTTGACCTGTTCGCCGACAACGAACCCGTACAGCAAGCCCGCGCCGAGCAGATCGGCGAACAATCGTGGGTGCTGCGCGGATTCGCCTTGCCGCAGGTCGAGCAACTGCTGACCGAGCTCGAAGCCATTCTTGCCGCCGCCCCGCTACGCCACATGGTCACGCCCGGCGGTTTCAGCATGTCGGTTGGCACCAGCAGCTGCGGGCAGTTGGGCTGGATCACTGATCGCAGCGGTTACCGCTATTCCAGCGTCGATCCTCTCAGCGGCTTGCCGTGGCCATCGATGCCGGCGGTGTTTGCCGATTTGGCCCACGAGGCGGCGAAACGCGCCGGCTTCCCGGGTTTTCAGGCCGACTCCTGCCTGATCAACCAATACGTCCCCGGCGCCAAGATGTCGCTGCATCAGGACAAGGACGAAAAGGGCTATGCCGCGCCCATCGTTTCGTTGTCGCTGGGGTTGCCGGCAATGTTTCTGTTCGGCGGTTTCGAACGCAGCGATAAAACCCGGCGCATCCCGCTGCTGCATGGCGACATGGTGGTCTGGGGCGGCGTGGACCGTCTGCGCTATCACGGCGTGCTGCCAATCAAACCCGGCCAGCACCCGCTCTTGGGCGAACGGCGCATCAACATCACCTTTCGAGTTGCTGGCGATCAGTAAAAGTTTGACCGCAAGGCGCGGAGTGTCGCGGGTTACGATGCTGGTTAACCTGACTCAAACAGGTCAACGGATTCCCTCTCATGGACACGCTTTCGAAGACGATCAGAACTGAAGACGATCCACGCTGGGCCGCCGTGGTTGCCCGCGATCCGCGTGCGGACGGGCAGTTTGTCTACGCAGTAAAAACCACCGGCGTTTATTGCCGACCGAGCAGCCTTGCGCGTTTGCCGAAACCGCAGAACGTCATATTTTTCGAAACAGCCGAAATGGCCGAAGCTGCCGGATATCGGCCGAGCAAACGCGCCAGCAAGGACCAGAATGAAGCGCAGCACGCGGCGATCATCGCAGCGGCCTGCCGGCAGATCGAAGCGTCCGAGACGTTGCCCGCGCTCGACAGCCTCGCGGCGAGCGCCGGCCTTAGCCCTTTCCACTTTCATCGAGTATTCAAAGCTGCGACAGGCCTGACGCCCAAGGCTTACGCCATGGCGCATCGTTCGCGCAAGCTGCGTGCGCGCCTGGCCGACGGCGGCTCGGTGACCGACGCGCTGTATGACGCCGGATTCAATTCCAACAGCCGTTTCTACGAATCAGCCGATCGACTGCTGGGCATGACGCCCACCGATTACCGCGCCGCCGGGCAGAACAACGACATTCGCTTTGCCGTTGGCCAATGCTCGCTGGGGGCGATTCTGGTGGCGCAAAGCGAACGTGGGATCTGCGCGATTCTGCTCGGCGACGATCCGCATCAGTTGGTCTGCAACCTGCAGGATCAGTTTCGCAACGCCAACCTGATCGGCGCCGACCGCGAATTTGAACAGTTGATCGCCAGCGTCGTCGGCTTTGTCGAAGCACCGGCGAAAGGCCTGAACTTGCCGCTGGATATACGCGGCACCGCGTTTCAGGAGCGCGTCTGGCAGGCGCTGCGGGAGATTCCCGCAGGCAGCACCGCCAGTTATGCCGAAATCGCGCAACGTATCGGCGCGCCGACTTCGATGCGTGCCGTGGCGCAGGCTTGCGGGGCCAACCGCCTGGCGGTGGCGATTCCCTGCCACCGCGTGGTACGCAGCGATGGCAACCTTTCCGGCTACCGCTGGGGCGTCGAGCGCAAACGCCAACTGCTTGAGCGCGAACTCAACGATTGACGTCGACCACCACCCTGCCCCGCAGTTGCCCGGCAAGCAGTTTGGGCGCAGCCTCAAGGGCTTCGCTCAGGCTGATTTCCTGACTGATCAGCTGCAATAAAGAGAAATCCAGATCCCTGGCCAGTCGGTCCCAGGCCTCGATACGGCGTGCTTTGGGCTGGGTCACGCTGTTGATTCCAGCCAGCGTCACGCCGCGCAGAATGAACGGCGCTACCGAGGCCGGAAAGTCCATGCCTTGCGCCAACCCGCATGCCGCAACCACGCCTTCCGAACGCGTGCTGGCGCAAGCGTTGGCCAATGTATGGCTGCCGACCGAATCGACCACCGCCGCCCAACGCTCCTTCGCCAATGGCTTGCCCGGTTCGGACAAGGTGGCTCGATCGATAATTTCGGCAGCGCCCAATTGCTCCAGGTATTCATGCTCGGACACGCGGCCGGTGGATGCCACCACGCGGTATCCCAACTTGCTGAGCAAGGCGATGGCAAAGCTGCCGACCCCGCCGTTGGCGCCAGTGACCAGCACTTCGCCGTGATCCGGCGTTACGCCATGGCGCTCCAGCGCCAGAATGCACAGCATCGCCGTGTAGCCGGCGGTGCCGATGGCCATGGCTTGCGCCGGGGTGAAAGCTTCGGGCAGTGGAATCAGCCAGTCACCGTTGAGCCGAGCCTTTTGCGCCAGCCCGCCCCAGTGGCTTTCACCGACGCCCCAACCGTTGAGCAGCACCCGATCGCCCGCCTTGAAATCCCCATGCGAACTGGACTCGACAGTTCCCGCCAGATCGATCCCCGGTACCATGGGAAACTTGCGCACCACCGGGCTGCTGCCGGTAATCGCCAGGCCGTCTTTGAAATTCAGGGTGCTGTACGCGACGTTCACGCTGACATTGCCTTCGGGCAGTTGCTGCTCATCGATTTGCTGCAGATTGGCGCGATAACCGCTGTCGTCTTTGTCGATCAGAATGGCGTTGAACATGACGGCCCCTCGAAGATGATTGGAAAAAGCATGCCTTGAAATAGCACATCGCAACACATTGCCACACTCGACTTTGCGCTAACGGCTCGATCAGCCGGGTAAATCCACGGCGGGCGGCTATGCTTTTTCGACGGTTGTGTTTTCCCGGTTGCGCCTTGCAAACCGGTGTGTCGATGGAGCTGACGATGCCTTTCCTGAGCGTTTTACCCTCGTTGCTGATGTTATGTCTGCTGACACTTGGCAATGCCTGGGCAGCCTCACCGGCGGCAAAGCCGAACACGGCGCCAAGCGAGCCGACATGGCCGCAGGTGATCAGCAGCGGCAAGAGCAAGCTGACGGTGTATCAGCCGCAGCTCGACAGTTGGGACGGCTATACACTCAATGCCCGCGCGGCAGTCGAAGCCACGGCTGCCGATGGCAAGTCCACCTACGGCATCGTCCAGTTCAGCGCTCATACCCTCGTCGACAAGGCCACTCGCTGGGTCGCGCTCGATCAGTACAAAATCATCAAGGCCGATTTCCCCGCCGATGCGAAACAGGCCGAAACGTGGCTCGCCATCCTGAAAAAAGATGCCGAGAGCCGCAAGAAAACCATTTCACTGGATCAGCTGGAAGCAGCGGTTGGCGTGCTCAACGCTGAACAGAAAGCCGACAGCGCGCCCTTGGAAAACACGCCGCCGACCATCGTCAGTTCCGACCGTCCGGCAATCCTCGTATACATCGACGGGGAGGCGGCTTATCGGCCGGTGGAAGGAACGGAGCTGCAACGGGTGATCAACACGCGCCCACTTCTGCTCAAGGACGCCGAAGGCAAACACTACCTGCATGTATTTGACGGCTGGATGGTTGCCGATCAATTGGCCGGTGATTACACGCGCCTCGCTGCACCACCGGCCAGTCTGGAAAAAGCCAAACAGGCGGCGATCAAGAGTCGCCAGGTGGACCTGCTCACCGGGCAAAGCGATCCGAAGGACAAGATTCCCAGCCTGGCCAAGCCGCCGCAGCCGAAAATCTTCATCGCCACCACGCCAACGGAACTGTTGGTGACCGACGGCGCCGCGCAATGGCAACCGATTCAGGGCACCAGCCTGTTGTACGTGAGCAACACCACCGGGCACATTTTCAAGGAAATCGGCGACCAGAACAGTTACGTGCTGATCTCCGGGCGCTGGTTCCGCGCCAGCGACATGAGCGGGCCATGGACCTTTGTCCCGGCAGACAAACTGCCGGCCGACTTTGCCAATATTCCTGACGACAGCGCCAAAGAGAACGTCAAGGCCTCGGTAGCCGGCACGCCACAGGCACAGGAGGCGGCCATTGCGGCCACGATCCCGCAGACGTCGGCGATCAACAAGAGCGCGGTGAAGATGACGACACCGCAATTTGACGGCGAGCCGCAGCTCAAAGCGATCAGCAATACGCCGCTGCAATACGTGGTCAACAGCGCCACTCCGATTATTCGAGTCGACAACGACAGTTGGTGGGCGGTGGAGAACGGCATCTGGTTCAGCGCCACCTCACTGAACGGGCCGTGGAGTGTGGCCACTTCAGTGCCAGCGGTGATTTATTCGATTCCGCCCAGCTCGCCGATGCACTACCTCACGTACGTGAAGGTTTACGAATCCAGCGGCGATACCGTGGTGGTCGGCTACACGCCGGGCTATCAAGGCTCGACGCTGGACCCGGCGACTGGCGTTGTGGTGTACGGCACCGGTTATCCGTATACGCCGTGGGTCGGTAGCGTCTGGTACGGGCCGCCGGTGACCTATGGTTTCGGCGTCGCGATTCGTTACACGCCGTGGACTGGCTGGACCTTCGGCTTCGGATTCGGCTGGAGCTGGGGCGGCAACACCGTCGCCATGGGCTGGGGCTGGGGCGCCTATCCGTGGTGGGGAAATTACGGCTGGGGCTACGCGTGGGGTCCGCGTCTGTACCCGGCGCCGCTGGCCTGGGGTGGCGCAGCCTACGGTTATCGCGGCGGCGCGGTGGCCTGGGGTCCGGGGGGCTGGGCCGGAACCACCGGCAATCTTTATCATCAGTGGGGTGATCGCGCGACGGTCAGCCGTTATGGCGCCGGTTACAACGCCTGGACCGGCAATCGCTGGGCCGGCCAGGTTGGCGCCTCGTACAACTCGCGTACCGGCATTGCCGCCGCCGGGCAACGTGGCGCGGTGCACAACGCCTACACCGGCAACTACGCTGCCGGGCGCAGCGGCGTGGCAGTCGGCCCGAACGGCGGCGCCATCGCCGGAGAACGGGTTAGCGCTGGCAACGTCCGCAGCGGCACTCACGTCAGTGCCAATCGCGGCGCCGTTTACAACCCCAATACCGGCAACACCACGCAATACGGCGGTATCCATGGCCGCAACGGCGGCGCCGCGCGGGTCGGCGACAATGTTTATGCCGGGCGCGACGGCAACGTCTACAAGAAAACCGACAACGGCTGGCAGTCCGTGGCCGGCAGCGGTGCCAACCGCACCAGACCCGCGAACAACAATGCGCAATTGCAGAATCTCAACCGCGAATCCGCCGCACGTAATCTCGGCAATCAGCGC
This sequence comes from Pseudomonas sp. Sample_20, assembly GCF_004307585.1. Lineage (NCBI taxonomy): Bacteria > Pseudomonadati > Pseudomonadota > Gammaproteobacteria > Pseudomonadales > Pseudomonadaceae > Pseudomonas > Pseudomonas sp. Sample_20. Next base: position 16,876 of record NZ_RCOA01000109.1, read on the forward strand.
ACGCACAACTTCAACCATTCTTCACAAATGATGAACCGTTCGTTTGGCGGTGGCGGCGGAGGATTGCACCGACGCTGAAAAACTGCACGTAATGTTCAGAATTTCAGACTGGCCCCGCAGCCGGTTTTACTGCTAAAACCGCTTGCCGTCCCTGCCCGTTTCATCGTTCGGAGATTCGTTATATGAGCCAGTGGCCAGACACCCGCATCCTTGATCTTCTCGGTATCGAACTGCCGATCATCCAGGGCCCGATGGCCGGGGCGACCAACTCTTCGATGGTGATTGCCGTGTGCAATGCCGGTGGCCTCGGTTCAATGCCCGCAGCGATGCTGAGCATCGAGCAACTGCGCGAAGAACTGAAAACGATTCGCCAGCACACCACCAAGCCGTTCAACGTCAATTTCTTCTGCCACCAGCCACCGGCGCCTGATGAACAGCGGGCCCGTGACTGGAAAAACCTGCTCGAACCTTACTACCGTGAATTGGGTGCCGATTTCGACGCGCCGACCCCGGTTTCCAACCGTGCTCCGTTCGACGAGGCCGCGTGTGCCTTGCTCGAAGAGTTCCGACCCGAGGTGGTGAGTTTCCATTTCGGGCTACCGGAAAAAACCCTGCTTGATCGGGTCAAGGCGACCGGGGCGAAAATCCTTTCGTCTGCGACTACGGTCGAAGAAGCGATCTGGCTGGAGCAACACGGCTGCGATGCGATCATCGCCATGGGCTATGAGGCTGGTGGCCATCGCGGGATGTTTCTCAGCGAGGATCTGAGCACTCAGGTCGGCACCTTCGCGCTGGTGCCGCAGGTGGTCGACGCGGTAAAAGTGCCGGTGATCGCGGCGGGCGCGATCAGCGATGCGCGAGGCGTTGCCGCAGCTTTCATGCTCGGCGCCTCGGCGGTGCAAGTCGGCACGGCGTACCTGTTCACGCCGGAAGCTAAAGTCAGCGCCTCACACCACAAGGCCCTGCGCACCGCCAAGGAAAGCCAGACCGCCATCACCAACATTTTTACCGGACGCCCGGCACGGGGCATTGTCAATCGGGCGATGCGTGAACTCGGCCCGATGTCAGCGCAGGCGCCGGCCTTCCCGTTGGCTGGCGGTGCGCTGATGCCGCTGCGGGCCAAGGATGACGCCGACTTTGCCAACCTCTGGGCCGGACAGGCGCTTACGCTCGGCAAGGATATCGGCAGCGCTGAACTGACCCGGCAACTCGCCGAAGGCGCCTTGGCGAAACTCAACCGTCATTGAATTTACGCGGCGAGCGGATTTATTCCCTCGCCACTTGGCGGCGTATCGCTATATATTTCCGTATACAGCGATTGCGCCCGTGTATCGGCGTTATCCAAAGCAAAGCATTTACCGGCGATCACGGAGCCTTTACATGACACTTGCTGCCACACGCCTCGCCCCTGCCTGCTTCGCTTCACTCCTCGCAATGTTCAGCATGGGCGCCGCGCAGGCTGACGAAGTGCAAGTGGCGGTCGCCGCCAATTTCACCGCGCCAATCCAGGCGATCGCTGCCGACTTCGAAAAAGACACCGGCCACAAACTGGTCGCCGCTTACGGCGCCACTGGCCAGTTCTACACCCAGATCAAAAACGGTGCGCCCTTCCAAGTGTTCCTCGCTGCTGACGACGCGACCCCGGCAAAGCTTGAGCAGGAAGGCGAAACCGTCAAAGGTTCGCGCTTCACCTACGCCATCGGCACGCTAGCGCTGTGGTCAGCGAAAGAAGGCTACGTAGATGCGCAGGGCAAAGTGTTGAAAACCAACCAATACCAACACCTTGCGATCGCCAATCCAAAAGCCGCGCCATACGGTCTCGCCGCCACCCAGGTGCTGGAAAAACTCCAGTTGAGCGAAGCCACGAAAAGCAAAATCGTCGAAGGCCAGAACATCACTCAGGCCTACCAGTTCGTCTCCACCGGCAACGCCGAACTGGGCTTTGTCGCCCTGTCGCAAATCTACAAGGACGGCAAGGTGAGCAGCGGCTCGGCATGGATTGTTCCGGCCACCCTGCATGATCCGATCAAACAAGACGCGGTGATCTTGAACAAAGGCAAGGACAGCGCCGCTGCCAAGGCCCTGGTCGATTACCTCAAAGGTCCGAAAGCCGCTGCGGTGATCAAATCCTTCGGATATGAACTGTAAATGTCACTGACCAGTGCCGACTTCGCCGCGATCTGGCTGACCCTGAAACTGGCGTCACTGACCACTGCGATCCTGCTGCTGATCGGCACGCCGATCGCGCTGTGGCTATCGCGCACCTCGTCGTGGTTGCGCGGGCCGATCGGCGCCATCGTCGCCCTGCCGCTGGTGCTGCCGCCGACGGTGATCGGCTTTTATCTGTTGCTGGCGCTGGGGCCGCACGGTTTTCTCGGCCAGTTCACTCAATGGTTGGGGCTGGGCACGCTGACGTTCAGTTTCACCGGGCTGGTCATCGGTTCGGTGATCTACTCCATGCCGTTCGTGGTGCAACCGCTGCAAAACGCTTTCTCGGCGATTGGCACCCGCCCGCTGGAAGTCGCGGCGACCTTGCGCGCCAATCCCTGGGACACGTTCTTCAGCGTGATCCTGCCGCTGGCGCGCCCCGGCTTCATCACCGCAGCGATTCTCGGCTTCGCCCACACCGTGGGTGAATTCGGCGTGGTGCTGATGATCGGCGGCAACATTCCCGACAAGACCCGCGTGGTCTCGGTGCAGATTTACGACCACGTCGAAGCGCTGGAATATGCCCAGGCGCACTGGCTGTCCGCGGCGATGCTGGTGTTTTCGTTTCTGGTGTTGCTGGCGCTGTACTCCAGCCGCAAGACCCGCGCAGGCTGGAGCTGATCGATGATTGATGTACGCCTGAAACGCACTTATCCGGGGTTCGAACTGGATATCGATCTGCAAGTGCCGGGCCGCGGCGTCACCGCGCTGTTTGGCGATTCCGGCTCGGGCAAAACCACTTGCCTGCGCTGCATCGCCGGACTGGAGCGCGCCGAGCAGGGTTTTGTGCAGATCAACGACGAGATCTGGCAGGACAGTGCCAAGGGCATTTTCGTCCCGCCGCATAAACGTGCGCTTGGCTATGTGTTTCAGGAAGCCAGCCTGTTCCCGCATCTTTCGGTGCTGGCCAATCTGGAGTTTGGTCTCAAACGCATCGCCAGGTCGCAACGCCGGGTTGATATGAACCAGGCCACAGAACTGCTCGGCATCAGCCATTTGCTCGAGCGTCATCCACAGTATCTGTCCGGCGGCGAACGACAGCGCGTCGGCATCGCCCGCGCCCTGCTGACCAGCCCGAAACTGTTGCTGATGGACGAACCGCTGGCGGCTCTCGACAGCCGGCGCAAAAGCGAAATCTTGCCGTACCTGCAACGCCTGCACGACGAACTGGATATTCCGCTGCTGTACGTCAGCCATGCCCAGGACGAAGTCGCGCGTCTGGCCGATCATTTGGTATTGCTCCGTGATGGCAAAGCCCTCGCCAGCGGCCCGATCGGCGAGACCCTCGCGCGTCTGGATCTGCCCTTGGCGCTGGGCGATGACGCCGGGGTGATCATCGAAGGCCAGGTCAGCGCCTACGACGCCACCTATCAATTGCTCAGCCTGCAACTGCCGGCCACTGCAATGAACATTCGCGTCACCCATGCGCCGATGGCCGTGGGCCAGGCTCTGCGCTGCAAAGTGCACGCGCGCGACATCAGCCTGGCGCTGAACAACGATGCAGCCAGCAGCATTCTCAATCGTCTGCCCGTTACGGTCGTCAGCGAACAGGCCGCTGACAACAGTGCCCATGTGCTGATCCGCCTCGATGCCGGCGGCACGCCGCTGCTGGCGCGGATCACCCGCTTCTCGCGTGATCAACTGGGCGTGCACCCGGGCCAGCGGCTGTGGGCGCAGATCAAGGCGGTGGCGGTGCTCGCGTAAATCATTCGGCACGACGGCCAGCGCCTGCGGTCAATCAGTTACAGACTGCCGTATGACCGAAGGAAACCGCCATGCCCGATACCGTGCTGACAGATGCTCTGCCCGCCGATCTGCATTACGTCGATGACACTCAGCCTGGTATCACCCGGAAAAAACTGCGCGGCAAGTTCGTCTATTTCGAACCGTCGGGCCAGCGCATCACCGACCCGGAGGAAATCAAACGCATCAATGCCCTCGCGGTACCACCGGCCTACACCGATGTATGGATCTGCGCCGACCCGTGCGGCCATTTGCAGGCCACCGGCCGCGATGCGCGCGGGCGTAAACAGTACCGTTATCACGCACGCTGGCGCGAAGTGCGCGACGCCGACAAATACTCGCGCCTGCGCGACTTCGGCATGGCCCTGCCCAAACTGCGGCGCAAGCTCGAGGCGCTGCTCGATGAGCCGGGCTTCAGCCGCGACAAGGTCATGGCCACGGTGATTACCTTGCTCGACGCCACGCTGATCCGCGTCGGCAATACCCAATACGCACGGGACAATCGCTCTTACGGTTTGACCACGTTGCGCAGTCGGCATGTCGAGGTCAACGGCAGCGCGATCCTGTTCCAGTTCCGTGGCAAGAGCGGCATCGAGCATCAGATCACCGTTAAGGACCGCCGCCTGGCGCGAATCATCAAGCGCTGTCTGGAAATTCCCGGGCAAAACCTGTTTCAGTATCTTGATGAAAATGGCGAACGGCACACCGTCACCTCCTCCGACGTCAATGCCTATCTGCAAAAGCTCACCGGCGCGGCGTTCACCGCCAAGGACTATCGCACCTGGGCGGGCAGCGCCCTGGCGTTGTCGGTGCTGCGCGAGTTGCAGCATGAGTCGGAAACCGAAGCCAAGCGCCATGTGGTCGAAGCGGTGAAGAACGTCGCCAAACAGCTGGGAAACACGCCCGCGGTATGCCGCAAGTGCTACATCCACCCCGCAGTGCTCGAACATTTCATGCTCGGCGCCCTTGCCGAACTGCCCCGACCGCGCGTGCGCAAAGGCCTGCGCGCCGAGGAAGTAGCCTTGGCGATGTTTCTTGAGCGGATGTGTGAGGTATGCGAGGCGTCTTGATCTCCAGCGTGACGCTCGCTCCAAAGGTTTCGCCGACGAGTTGAACTGGGTATTTTTTGCACGATTACACAGGTCTTCTATAGTTGATCTGAAGGTTCGCGTAACGCGGACTTTTTGTTGCAACTCAGCCGTTTCAGCGAACGGAGGTGTTCCATGTCCGAAAAAGAGTCCATCACCACCCTCCTCACCCTGCTCGACGCCCGCCAGGCGCGCCTCGCAGCCGCCTGCAAAGAGATTGCCGACTGGGTTGATCATCAGGGCGGGCATCCGACGGCTTTGCGAATTCGCGACCGGCTGCACGACATCGAAAAAGATGCGCCGCTGATTCGCGATACGCTCTCGACGCTCAAACCGATCGACCGGCCGTTGCCACGGTTCAGATAGGCCTCCGCGTAGCAGTCCTCTCTGCATCGGCGCAGAGAGGACGCCGATTGGTACTTTTCCAACCGACTCAGTCGCCCTTGCCGGTACGGCCGCCTCCATGGCTGTGCTGCCCGCCGACGCGTGACTTCTCGGCCCGATCAACTTTCACGTTGACTGGACTCTCGCCTTTCTTGCCGGCTTCCTTGATTTTCTGTGGGTCTTCAGCGAACGGTTGATCCTTGTGATGATTGGTCATCTCAATGTCCTCGGACTAGTTAATACATACACTTAACAGACTCTAGTTTCAGCCGATCACAGTTCAACTTCGCACCGACAAATGGTCAGAATTCCGAAGCGAAGCGGTAACAAACTCCAACCTCTTTTGCACATCAACCAGCAACTCGGAAAGTTATACGAAGCGGCGCAGAAAACAGCAGGCTGTATAAGTTTCATCACAAACTTACCGTTCATCGGCCTGAGGAAAAATTTTCAAAACATTTTTTGCCGGCTCGTAATCGGAGTAGATGTCCGGTGCGACAACGGACATAACTAGCGAAACGTTAATTGATATCGGAGAGCTATCATGACCACAGGAAATAAAAATCCAGGTAACTTCGCAAACGATCGTGAAAAGGCATCTGAAGCCGGCAAGAAAGGCGGTCAGTCGTCGGGCGGCAACTTTGCCAATGATCGTGAAAAAGCATCCGAGGCTGGCCGCAAAGGCGGGCAGAACAGCCACGGCGGCGGTCGCAAGTCCTGAGCTAGCGGTACAAGGGCAGCCTCGCTGCCCTTTGAAATCAGCTGATGGAGCGTAATCATGAGAACGGTACCGGCTTTTGCACGAGGCGAAGTGCAACGAAACAAGGGAGCGGAAGTGTATCCCGAAGCAGCGCGCAGTTCGCACGTGACCAGGTCGGACAGTCCGTCGGTGTCACCTTGTGTCGAACGACAGCAAATCAGTCCAAGGCACCGGGAAAGTGTTCAGCAGGAATGTTATGAACGCCGGGAACTTGCAGTAAATTCTGAAAACTCCCGGACACCGGATACAACGCCGACTTATGAGCGCTCCTCTTAGCACAAAGGTCTAACTTGTAGTCACTAGACAAGCCAGACCAACTAAAGCAAACGACATCAGTAAACTTTATGAGCATTCGCGAACAACGACGGCACGTAGTTTGTGCATCCTTGATTCGCCGAGTGCCTATATAGAGAAAATGAGGAAGTTTGAAATGGCACAAGATAAACAACAAGGCAGCATGTCGGTTAACGAAGCAGGCAAGAAAGGTGGTGATGCCACTTCGGCTTCGCACGATAAAGAGTTCTATCAGGAAATCGGCAGTAAAGGCGGCCAGAACAGTGGCGGCAACTTCAAGAATGATCCTGAGCGCGCCTCCGAAGCCGGGAGCAAAGGTGGCCAGAACAGCGGTGGCAATTTTGCCAACGATCGGGACAGAGCGTCCGAAGCTGGCAGCAAGGGCGGCCAGAGCAGCGGCGGCAACTTTGCCAGCGATCGGGAAAAAGCCTCTGAAGCTGGACACAAAGGTGGTCAAAACAGCCATGGTGGCGGGCGCAACAGTTGATGCGTCGGGTGCAGGGGAGCGCGGCTCCCCTGCCCACTTTCATTCAAGCGAAATTACAGCTATTGCTTAGGAGTCCTGACCAGCCGAGGGAATCGCCATGCCTGTTCATGTCATCAACTTCACCGGCCCGATCAATGCCTCGACCTGCGGCCAATTGATCGATAAAGCCTCGCTCGCCGTAAAGGAAGATGCACCGCGACTGATCGTCAACATCGCCACCATGGGCGGCGAATGCAGTTACGGTTTCACGATGTACAACTTCCTGTTGGCCCTGCCTATTCCGGTAAACACCCACAATTTGGGAACGGTCGAATCGATGGGCAACATTGTCTTTCTGGCCGGCCAGCGCCGCACCGCCTGTACCCACAGCAAGTTTCTGTTTCACCCATTTCATTGGCACCTGCAAGGTTCGGTCGATCACTCGCGCATGTCGGAATACGCCATGAGCCTGGATTACGACTTGCATCTCTACGCCCAGATTGTCGCCGAGCGTACGAGCAACGGAAAAAATGCGCTGGAGACAGAGAAATATCTGACAGCAGCGCCGCGCATCATCAATCCTGAAGAAGCTATGCATTCAGGCCTTATCACGGCGATTGAAAACACTGAGGTTCACGCGGACTTTGTCTGCTCGTGCATCTACTCCTGAATCGTCCCACTTGATAACGCGTCGTAGCAGGCGCGTTCCTTAACAGCCGGCAATTCAGCCAAAAATTCCAGACGAAGTTGTACGGATTCACTCTGCCGTACAGACTTACAAATCGCCCAATCAGCCGGTCATCACGCCCGTTTCAATTTCTCTGAATTATTCATTTCGCCAGATATCCCTCTTCTTAACAGCCGGAGGAAATGTATGAGCGGAGAGGATTTGTACGTGATTGATTACCTGCTTCACGGGAAGCCCAGGTCATTCATCATTCGCACAAAAACCATGAACAATGCTGAAGCGTGGCAATGGGCAAGTTGTGACGCGGGTATCGCGCCCATCCCCCGCCCCGGCCGACCTCCGTTGAAACGTTTTTCCAAACCGATGGCGGAACGCTTTGGCGTGACCGAGGTGCAATGGCGAGAATCAGTACCTTTGGTCTGGGAGGAGGATCACGTGAAATGACAGAACGCACATTGAAATACGGTTTCGGCCGCTCGTGGGATGACGAGATGGCGGAGAATGCCGCGATGTTCCGCGAGGCCGATCTGCTCGAAGAAGCGGCTTACAGGATCATCGAGAACGACACGGACAATCCTGAAGCCTGGGCCCGTTTCAGCGAAGCCAAGGCTATGGCCGACGCCAAACGAACGGCGGCCTATCAGGACTGGATGCGCATCAAGCGCGCGATGAGCAAGCCGCGCTCGAAATAGCGGCCTGGCGCCTCATGGCTTGAGGATCAGTAGCGGTTCGCCTTTCGGGACGACGTAAGTGGCCAGTTCGACGCCTTTCTCGTTGCCAACGTTTTTGGCCACATGCGCGACGCCCGCCGGAATGAACAACGAATCGCCGGCCTTGAGTATCACCGGCGCCCGCCCTTCGAGCTGATACTCGAACGTGCCGCTGATGACATAAGCGACTTCCACGCCGGGATGCGCATGCCGAGGTGAGGTGACGCCAGCATCAAAATCGATACGCGCCTGAATCACTTCGCGATTGTCAGCGCCGAGATCCTGGCGAACCAGATCAGTACGGCTCAGACCTTTTTGCCAGCTCGTCGCCGGCGCATCCGCCGCATGGGCGAAACCGGTCAGGGAGGCGAAGACAACGGCAGAAGCCAGAAACAGTGGACGGTACATGGTGATGCCCTCTTGAGCGTAGTGTTGGTGTGAGGGCTACTTTGGACTCGGCATGTAGGGCGGATGTGTCTCGAAGGCGCAGTTTGGTGTTGCCGTGTGTATGCGCTGAGGGTTGATACATGCTTATACAAACGTGTTGCGGTACCTGACCGGGCCATGGCCGGAGGGAATCTGTAAACTGCCGCAATCTTCATTCACTCAAACAAGAGATGCCCATGGCCAATCAAGACATCATCTTCACGCCGGATCCCGACACCGATTCGATTTCTTCCGACGTTGCCACCTTCGGCGGCATCATGGTTTCCACGCAGATTCCAACCCGCGCCGATGGCAGCCTGGAACTCGGCGGCATCACCGAGCAAAGCGAGTGCACGCTGCAAGCGCTGAAAGTCGCACTGGAACGTGCCGGCAGTTCGATGGACCGGGTGCTGCACCTGACCATTTACCTGACCGACATGGGCGATCGCGGGGCTTTCAATGAAGTGTACAAACGCTATTTCGCCAAGCCTTGGCCGGTGCGGGCGGCGGTAGGCGTGGCCTCGCTGGCGGTTGAGGGGATGCGTGTGGAAGTGACGGCGATGGCGGCGAAAGGCTGATTTGCGGAAATACTGCGTAGGCTGCCGCCACGATTCCGAAGTGCGACATACGCAGTGAAATACTCAAGGGCGCGTGCCAAACACAGCAGCCACCAGGATGGGGCCGTTTGGCAAGCGCTGGCTCGCCCGTTGAGCGAATTGGCGTCAACGGTCTATTCACAAAACTTGAAGCGGACCGCTAGCTACAACAAACAGTTTACCTTCTGATACCCGGTATGTTTGCCCGCGGTGCTCGATTTCAAAATTGAATGTTGCCGTAATCGAATCGATACCTTCCTCGTGTTTGCGCGCAAACTCTATTGTTCCTGTTTTCGCATATAAAATTTCATGCGACATAGTCATCAATCCCGCCACAGGGCTTCCGAACCCGCCAACTTCATGCGTACCGTCCGCAAGGGAGCGATCTATCACAAATGAAATGATCTCACCCACCTCGTCCGTAAAATATTGACCAATAACGCTAAACGTCTCTTTTGTGCCGAAATAAAGATGCCGAGTGGCGGAGAATATTGGCTTGCCTATGCCCGGATGATCGGGTGAAACGACCGCTTTGTAATACACTTCCGCCTTCTTCCGAGGACGCGATTTAAACGACGCGAAATCCGAGATACCAATCGTCGCGAAAGCGTTATTACCTTTCATGATATTAATCTCCAATGTCTTGCGTGATATAGGCCAGAGCGACTTTCCCGCTCCCACCTGATGTTCACGCTTTGGACGCGGGCGGACAACTGACAGACTTTACAGTTATGCATTGCCTCGTAATGTGCTAGGTCCTTCGTACCTGATATCGGCACGCTGGTGCCGCCTGGGTGTTTCACAGGTACAATGCGCCCCTTGCCCGTGACCGCCTGACTAAAAAAACTATGTCCTTGCCCAAGCATCACCTGGAATTGCTCAGCCCTGCCCGCGATGTCGCCATTGCCCGCGAGGCCATCCTGCATGGCGCTGACGCCGTGTACATCGGCGGCCCGAGCTTCGGCGCACGCCACAACGCCTGCAACGAAGTCAGCGAAATCGCCGAACTGGTCGAGTTCGCCCGCCGTTACCACGCGCGTATTTTCACCACCATCAATACCATCCTGCACGACAACGAACTGGAGCCGGCGCGCAAGCTGATCCATCAGTTGTATGACGCCGGTGTCGATGCGCTGATCGTCCAGGATCTGGGCGTGATGGAGCTGGACATTCCGCCGATCGAGCTGCACGCCTCGACCCAGACCGACATCCGCACCCTCGAGCGAGCGAAGTTCCTCGATCAGGCCGGTTTCTCTCAGTTGGTACTGGCCCGTGAGCTGAACCTGAAAGAAATCCGCGCCATTGCCGATGAAACCGATGCCGCCATCGAGTTCTTCATCCACGGCGCGCTGTGCGTGGCCTTCTCCGGCCAGTGCAACATCTCTCATGCGCAAACCGGCCGCAGCGCCAACCGTGGCGACTGCTCCCAGGCCTGCCGCTTGCCGTACACCTTGAAAGACGAAAAGGGTGGCGTGATCGCCTACGAAAAACACCTGCTGTCGATGAAAGACAACAACCAGAGCGCCAACATCCGCGCACTGGTTGAGGCTGGCGTGCGTTCATTCAAGATCGAAGGTCGCTACAAGGACATGGGCTATGTGAAGAACATCACCGCCTATTACCGCCAGCGCCTTGACGACGTGCTCGAGGATCGCCCGGACCTGGCCCGCGCTTCCAGCGGCCGCACCGTGCATTTCTTCCTGCCCGATCCGGAAAAGACTTTCCACCGTGGCAGCACCGATTATTTCGTCACTGATCGCAAGATCGACATCGGCGCCTTCGACTCGCCAACCTTTACCGGCCTGCCGGTCGGTACGGTGGAGAAAGTCGGCAAGCGTGACATGCAGGTCGTCACCCATGAGCCGCTGTCCAACGGCGATGGCTTGAACGTTCTGGTCAAACGCGAAGTGGTCGGTTTCCGCGCCAACATCGCCGAGGCCAAAGGCGAGTTCGAAGAAGACGGCGAGAAGCGCTACCGCTACCGCGTCGAGCCGAACGAAATGCCCGAAGGCCTGTTCAAGCTGCGTCCAAGCCATCCGTTGAATCGCAACCTCGATCACAACTGGCAACAGGCGTTGCAGAAAACTTCTTCGGAACGTCGTGTGGCCCTGAGCTGGCTCGCTCGTCTGCGCGAAGAACAGCTGGAAGTGACCGCGACCAGCGAAGAAGGCATCAGCGCCAGCGTTACCCTCAACGGGCCGTTTGGTGTTGCCAACAAGCCTGAGCAAGCGCTGGAGCAATTGCGCGACCTGCTCGGCCAGCTCGGCACCACGCAGTATCACGCCACCGACATCAAGCTGGATGCGCCGCAAGCGTTCTTCATTCCCAACTCGCAGCTCAAGTCTCTGCGCCGCGAAGTCATCGAAGCGCTGACTGCGGCACGTGTCGCCGCGCATCCGCGTGGCAGCCGCAAGGCCGAAACCACGCCGCCGCCGGTGTACCCGGATTCGCACCTGACCTTCCTCGCCAACGTCTACAACCAGAAGGCCCGCGACTTCTACCACCGTCACGGCGTCAAGCTGATCGACGCGGCGTACGAAGCTCACGAAGAGCCAGGCGAAGTGCCGGTGATGATCACCAAGCATTGCCTGCGGTTCTCCTTCAACCTGTGCCCGAAACAGGCCAAAGGCGTGACTGGTGTGCGTACCAAGGTCGCGCCGATGCAGTTGATCCACGGCGATGAGGTGCTGACGCTTAAGTTCGATTGCAAGCCGTGCGAGATGCACATCATTGGCAAGATGAAAGGCCACATCCTCAACCTGCCGCAGCCGGGCAGCGTGGTCGGCCACATCAGCCCTGAAGACCTGATGAAAACCATCCCGCGCGCACCGCACTGAGTGACCGGCGTGCGCGGCGCTTCGGCATCGCGCACGCCCCGGCTAGCTCAAGCGCAGTAAATCGCAGGCATAAAAAAACGCCAACTTCTTGCGAAGTTGGCGTTTTTTCGTAGATGGCAGGGGCGGCTGGATTCGAACCAACGCATGGCAGGATCAAAACCTGCTGCCTTACCGCTTGGCGACGCCCCTGTAGCTCTGGTCAGCGGCTCCGTTAGGATCGCTGTGAGAACGGGGCGCAATTTAACAACATTCATTTCATTTGGGAAGCCCGAGATGAAATTTTTTTTGTTTTAAAACAGCCACTTATTATTTTCGCGCGTAAACTCACCGTTTCATCGCCATGTATCACACTGTGTACGCGCCCCGCTGCTACACAACCCAATGCAAAAACGCTCTCTGGCGACACAGAGCAGATACCTCGCCACGCTTCAATGCACTCAGGGTTTCAAGGGTTCATCCAGCCCCTTGGCCACAGGCTCGCAAAGGAGACGTCAGCATGAAACAGGCTCTGCATACCTCTAAATTCAAAGCCGCACTTGGTTTGTCAGTCTTGGCGCTGTCACTGCTCGGCGCCGTCGGCAGCGTTCAGGCGCAAACCACTGAACCGGCCGCCGCCAGCTATTCGGCGCCCTCTCCTTTCGGCCCGCTGAAGCACATCAAGGCTGGCTTGCTCGACGTAGCCTACGCCGAAACCGGTCCTGCCGATGGGCCGGTGGTGATCCTGCTGCACGGCTGGCCCTACGACATTCACAGCTACGACGAAGTCGCACCACTGCTCGCGGCCAAGGGTTACCGCGTGCTGATGCCGTATGCACGGGGTTATGGCGACACGCAGTTCCTGTCCAAAGCCACTCTGCGCAACGGCCAACCGGCGGCATTGGCCAGCGACGTCATCGACTTCATGGACGCGCTGAAAATCAAACAAGCGGTGCTGGGCGGCTACGACTGGGGCGCGCGTTCGGCGGACATCGTCGCGGCCTTGTGGCCAGAGCGCGTGAAAGCGCTGGTAGCGGTCAGCGGCTACCTGATCGGCAATCAGGCCGCCGGTCAAAACCCGCTGCCGCCGAAAGCCGAATTGCAGTGGTGGTACCAGTTCTACTTCGCCACCGAACGCGGCCGCGCCGGCTATGAAAAGAACACCCACGACTTCGCCAAACTGATCTGGCAACTGGCGTCGCCGCAGTGGAAATTCGACGACGCCACCTTCGACCGCAGCGCCAAAGCGTTGCAGAACCCCGATCACGTCGAGATCACCGTGTTCAACTACCGCTGGCGGCTGGGCCTGGTGCAGGGCGAGGCGAAATATGCCGCGCTGGAAGAAAAGTTGGCTACTGCACCGTCGATCAGCGTGCCGACGATTACCCTGGAAGGCGATGCCAATGGAGCGCCACATCCCAAGCCTGAGGACTATGCCAAGCGTTTTACCGGGAAATATCAATTCAGGTTGATTGAGGGTGGGATTGGGCACAATTTGCCGCAGGAGGATCCGAAGGCGTTTGCGCAGGCTGTGGTTGATGCGGATCATCTCTGACAGACCCGCCCACAAAAGCCCCTCACCCTAGCCCTCTCCCGAAGGGAAAGGGAACTGATCGGGGGATGTCGAAGAGTCACGCCAACCTGAAAGCGCTGTAGTGAATCCATAATCGACATCCATCTTTCAGGTCGATGTACAGCGCAAGACACCTCGGCGCCCTCTCCCTCTGGGCGAGGTCTGGGGTGAGGGGTTTAGAGGGCTGCACCGGCTGGCCTATTTCACCAGCCGCTTCTCCTTCGAAGGCCGATAACCAAAGTACGAGCTATAGCACTTGCTGAAATGGCTCGGTGAAACAAAACCACACGCCACCAGCACTTCCACCTGCGACAGCTCGGTGTGTTGCAGCAGACGCCGTGCTTCGGTGATGCGCAGTTCCAGGTAATAGCGCTGCGGCGTGGTGCCCAGTTGCTCCTTGAACAAGCGCTCGAGCTGGCGCCGTGAGCGGCCGGCGTAGACCGCCAATTGTTCCAGCTCCAACGGGTCTTCGAGGTTGGCGTCCATGAGTTTGATCACTTCACGCAACGGCGCACTGACGCAGATGTTTTCATCCGGTTTGATGCGCCGGTAGCGCGACTCTTCGAAGGCGAGGATATCTTCGATGCCCTCGACCAAGGCTTTGCCGTGCAAGCCCTTGATCCAGTCCAGCGCCATGTGGAAGGCCCCGGACGGGCTGGAGGCGGTAAGGCGGTCGCGGTCGATCACATAGGGTTCGCTGCTGACGTGGGTGCTCTTGGCGATTTCGGTCAGTGCCGGGCGATGTTCCGGGTGGATCGAGCACCGATAGCCATCGAGCAAACCGGCGCGACCGAGAAACCAGGAACCATTCCACAATCCCGCCAGGCTCACGCCCCGCTCCGCTGCGGACTTGAGCAGGCCGATGAATTCGTCACTGGCGCGCAATTCGGTGCGATAACCACCGCACACCACCAGCAGATCCAGCTCGTTAAGCGCAGCAGAATCCAGGCGCGCATCGGGGCGGATGACCAGGCCCAGATCGCTGATCACTTCGCCATCGCCGAGGCCGAAGGTGCGCGACGAGAAAAGTCCCGGGCGCAACAGGTTGGTGGTGACTACCGTGTCCAGCGCCTGGGTGAAGGCCGGAAGTGAAAAATGTTCAAGCAAGAGGAAACCGGTGCGGGTCACACCGGTGTTATCGGGGTTCTGTTCATTCAGATAGCGAAGGTTCTTGCCCTTCATGCCACCGCTGAATTGACGTCGTTCAATCAAGGTCGGGTCCATCGGTCGTTGTTATGCGGCGATAGTTGGCCGCTTCTGCGCAAGAGTCAATCATGGCCGTGACTGGTGCGTCACGATTGGCGCTGCCGCCGCCATCAGCCCAACCACCCAATCAATAAAAACCCGCAACTTCAGGCTGACATGCCTATTTGGCGGATAGGCCAGATAAAGCGGCATCGACTCAAGCTGCCAGCCTTGAAACAACTGCAGCAACTCGCCCCGCGCCACATGCGCATCAGACATATACGTCGGCAACCACAACACCCCCATGCCCGCCAGTCCCGCCGCCAGATAAGCATTGCCATCATCCACCGCAAGCACATGCCGGCCCTTGATCTGCAGGCGCTCGGTGCCGTTGTGCAACGTGTACGGAAGAGGTTTACCAGTGCGAGCCCAGAGAAATGCGACGACGCGGTGATGGGAGTCTTGCAGTTCCAGCGGGTGCTCAGGCGTCCCTTCGCGGGCCAGATAAGCCGGCGCGGCGAAAACACCCAAGGGCAGATCGGCAAGCTTGCGCGCCATCAACGATTGATCGAGCAGCTCGCCGCCGCGCACCACGCAATCGACGTTCTCATCGATGATGTCGACGATGCGGTCGCTAACGCCCATATCGATCTGGATGTCCGGGTAGCGCGCGTGAAAATCCGGCAAGGCTGGCACCAGAATGTGCCGCGCGAACGGGCTCGGCACGTCGATGCGCAAACGCCCGCGCGGCCGTGCGGCGGCGCCCGGCAGGCTGGTTTCGGCGTCGTCCATGTCGGCCAGCAGCTTGATCACCCGCTCGTAATACGCCGCGCCATCAGCGGTAACGTTGACCTTGCGTGTGGTGCGGTTGAGCAGCTTGACCCGCAGCCGCGCCTCCAGTTGCTGCACCAGTTGCGTCACCGTGGTCTTGCTCATGTGCAAGGTTTCGGCAGCCTTGGTGAAACTGCCCGCCTCGACCACCCGGGCAAAGGCCTGCATCGCATCGAACCGGTCCATCCGCGCCCCTCGATTGTTTGGGATTTGCAAACAGTGAACGCCAAGCTTGCGCGTTTATCCGCGCACTGCAAATACCTAAAGTCGTTTCCCATCAACCCACTGATGGAGTCAGCCCCATGTCCAAGCGCGATGTAGTTTTCCCACCCGCCCGCCATGCCTTGTATGAGCGTCACCGCTACTCGCCGGCGATTCGCTCCAACGGTTTCCTGTTTGTCTCGGGACAAGTCGGCAGCCGTGAGGATGGCTCGCCCGAGGCGGATCTGCGCGATCAGGTGCGCACCGCCTTCCACAACCTCAACGCGATCCTCGCTGCGGCCGGTTGCAGCTTCGATGATGCGGTGGATGTCACCGTGTTCATGGTCGATCCGCACTCGACGTTCGAAACCATCTGGAGCGTGGTGCCGGAGTTCTGGGGCGAAGCGCCGTTTCCGACGGTGACGGCTGTCGGCGTGACCTGGCTGGCGGGTTTTGATTTCGAGATCAAGGTGATTGCCAAACTGCCGGAAGCCGCTTGACCGGCACCGCACACAAACAGACACAACGCGCCGGCACGGAGGCTGGCCAATCTCCTCGCGAATGCGTATAACCTCGCCGTTTCGTCTACCCTGACGTGGCGCGCCGTTGACTACCGGCAGCCCTTCGAATGTTGACGCTTACGAAACGGAGAATTCTATGTTCAAGCGTACCCTCGCCCTCACCGCCGGTCTGGCGCTGTCCTTTTCTGCCCTGATGACGCAAGCCGCTGATGTGTTGCGCGTCAGCGCGATTCCCGACGAAGCCCCGACCGAGCTGCTGCGCAAGTTCGAACCGCTGGGTGCCTATCTTGAGCAGCAGTTGGGCATGAAGGTGCAGTTTGTCCCCGTCGCCGACTACCCGGCCGTGGTTGAAGCGCTGGCCACCGATCGCCTCGACATGGCCTGGCTCGGCGGTTTCACTTTCGTGCAGGCACGTTTGAAGACCGACGCCACTACGCCAGTGATCCCGCTGGTGCAGCGCGAACAGGATGCACAGTTCACGAGCAAATTCATCACCGCCGACCCGAACGTGAAAAGCCTCGCCGACCTCAAGGGCAAAACCTTCGCCTTCGGTTCGGTGTCGTCCACCTCGGGCAGTCTGATGCCGCGTTACTTCATGCTGAAAAACGACGGCATCAAGCCTGAAGGCTATTTCAGCCGTGTCGCCTACTCCGGCGCGCATGACGCCACCGTTGCCTGGGTGCAGGCCGGCAAGGTCGATGCCGGTGTGTTGAACGCCAGCGTCTGGCAGAAACTGGTCGACGCCGGCAAGGTCGACACCAACAAGGTCAAGGTCTTCGCCACCACGCCGACCTACTTCGATTACAACTGGACCGTGCGCGGCACCCTTGATCCGAAGCTGGCCGCGAAGATCAAGCAAGCCTTCCTCGACCTCGACCCGGCCAATCCCGAGCAGAAGAAGATCCTCGATCTGCAGGCCGCCAGTCGCTTCATCGAGACCAAGCCCGAGAACTACAAGGGCATCGAGGAAGCCGCCCGCGCCGCCGAACTGCTGAAATGACCCTACGCCTCACCCAGGGCAGCCTGCGCCATGCCAATGGCGTCGATGCCCTTCTTAACATCGACGTGCAGATTGGCGCTGGCGAACAGGTAGCGATCATCGGCCCGTCCGGCGCGGGCAAGTCGAGCCTGCTCAATCTGCTGGCCACCGCGCTCAAGCCCAGCAGTGGCGACATCGAAGTGCTCGGCGAACGCGCCTGGCACTTGTCGGCGCGCCAGCGGCAGCGGCTGCGTGCGCGCATCGGCCTGGTGCATCAAGCGCCACCGATTCCGCCACGTCAGCGGGTGATTACGGCGGTGCTGGCCGGCAAGCTCGGTCAGTGGAGCCTGGGCAAAAGTCTGCTGAACCTGCTGCATCCACTGGATGTGGCGGGCGCTCGCGCGGCGTTAGCGCGACTGGATCTGGGCGACAAACTGTTCGCCCATTGCCAGCAATTGTCCGGCGGGCAGTTGCAGCGCGTCGGCATTGCGCGGGTGCTGTATCAGGCGCCGGAAATATTGCTTGCCGACGAACCTGTCTCGGCCATGGACCCGGTGCTTGCCGGCCATACGCTGTCGATCCTGTCGCGCCATGCTCGCGAGCACAACGTCACGCTGGTGGCGAGCCTGCACGCGGTGGACCTGGCGCTGGCGCACTTTCCACGGATCATCGGCCTGCGCGACGGGCAGATTCTTTTCGATTGCCCATCCGATCAAGTCAGCCGCGACAAGCTCGATGCGCTGTACGCCAATGAACAACTGCAATCGCCTGCACCAGCGGTCGCGCCTTTGATTGTGCAGATTCCGCGATGCTGAAGGCCGATTCACGGGACCCGGCGGCGTGGCCGCGATTGTTGCTGACGCTGCTGGCGCTGGCCCTGCTGTGGCCGGGCATTCAGCTCAGCGAGCTGGACCTGGGCGTGCTGTTTCAGGACGCTAGCCAGAACGAAATGGGCCGTTTCGTTTCGGCGTTCTGGCCACCGGCGCACGATCAGGCGTTTATGCAACTGCTGCTCAAAGCCACCCTGCAAACCCTGGCGATTGCCACGGCCGGCATGGCCTTGGCGTTGCTGCTGGCGGTGCCGGCGAGCCTGATCGCGAGCCGCGCACTGTCGCTTTCTGCCGCTTCGCGGGGCGGCGTGCCGAGCCTGCCCGGGCGCTTGCTGCGCTGGCCGGTACGCGGCTTGCTGATCTTTCTGCGCAGCGTGCCGGAGATCGTCTGGGCGCTGTTGTTCGTGCGCGCGGTCGGCCTCGGGCCGGCGGCGGGCGTGCTGGCCATCGCCATCACCTACAGCGGCATGCTCGGCAAGGTCTACGCAGAAATTTTCGAATCCACCGACCAACGCCCGGCGCACGCATTGTTGCAGGCCGGCAGCGGTCGACTGGCGGCGTTTGCCTACGGCACGCTGCCGAATGTCGCCGCCGAATTGCTCTCGTACACGGTGTATCGCTGGGAGTGCGCGATCCGTGCCTCGGTGGTGATGGGCTTTGTTGGTGCCGGTGGGCTGGGGCAACAGATCGACTTGTCGATCCGCATGTTTGCCGGCGGTGAGGTCGCCAGCATGTTGCTGACATTCCTGCTGCTGGTGCTGTGCGCCGATCAACTCAGCCGCTTGCTACGCTGGAGGCTGACATGAGGCGCCTGATCAACCTGCTGCTGCTCGCCGCCATTGCGGTCGCGGTGGCCGCCTCTTTTGCCTATCTGGAACTGGATCTTGCCGAACTCGGCAGCGCCAACAGCCTCAAGCAGATGGGCAGTTATGTTCAGCGTTTTCTCAGTCCCGATTTGAGCGCCGGGTATCTGAAAGCTATCGCTCACGGTTCGCTGGAAACTCTCGCTATGTCAGCCCTCGGCACCCTGCTCGCGGCGCTGTTCGGCATTGTTCTGGCGCTGCCCGCCGCCGGGCGTTTCGGCTGGCCGCTGCAAAGTGCGGCGCGCCTGCTGCTCAACGGCTTGCGGGCAATTCCAGAGCTGGTTTGGGCCGCGCTGATGGTGCTTGCCGCCGGTCTCGGACCGAACGCCGGCACCCTCGCCCTCGCTCTGCACACCACCGGCGTACTCGGTCGGCTGTTCGCCGAAGCGCTGGAAAACACCCCGCCGCAACCGGCCGAGGCGATTCGTTTGCAGGGCGGCAATCCGCTTCTCGCGTTCTGCTACGGCACCCTGCCGAACCTCGCCCCGCAACTGCTCGCCTACTGCCTGTATCGCTGGGAAAACAACATCCGCATGGCCAGCGTGCTCGGTTTCGTAGGCGCCGGCGGCCTGGGCCAGATGCTGTATGTCAGCCTCAGCCTGTTCCAGGAAGCCCAGGCCAGTACGGTGATTCTGGCGATGCTGTTGCTGGTGTTTCTGGTCGATTGGTTGAGCGCCTGGAGCCGGCAGCGTTGGGTCAAAGCGTAGGCCGAGTGGATATCTGGCAAAAGCTGATTATGCTTCAGGAAACCTTGCAGCCCTGCGAGGCGGTCAGACTGTGCAAGCTTCACGCTAGAGCAACGGCGACAGATGCCGACGGGCCAGAGTGCGACAGGCAGTAACGGGGAACTCCGGCCTACAACAATAAGCACGACGGAGAACACCCATGGCCACAATCGACACAGCATCCACCGGCACGCCACCGCGCAGCGGCGGCATCACCAAGGAGGAGCGCAAGGTCATCTTCGCCTCCTCGCTGGGCACGGTTTTCGAGTGGTACGACTTTTACCTCTACGGCTCACTGGCGGCGATCATCGCCAAGCACTTCTTCGCCGGCGTCAACGAAACCACCGCGTTCATCTTTGCCCTGCTGGCGTTTGCCGCCGGGTTTGCGGTGCGGCCGTTCGGCGCCATCGTCTTCGGGCGTCTGGGTGACATGATCGGGCGCAAGCACACGTTTCTGATCACCATCGTGATCATGGGCGTGTCGACGGCAATCGTCGGTCTCCTGCCCGGCTACGCCACCATCGGCGTCGCTGCCCCGGTGATTCTGATCACCCTGCGTCTGCTGCAAGGCCTGGCGCTGGGCGGGGAATACGGCGGCGCGGCGACCTACGTGGCCGAGCACGCGCCACGCAACCGCCGTGGCTTTTTCACTTCGTGGATTCAAACCACCGCTACCCTCGGTCTGTTCATGTCGCTGCTGGTGATTCTCGCCTGCCGCACGGCGCTGGGTAACGAGGCGTTCGAAGCGTGGGGCTGGCGGATTCCGTTTCTGCTGTCGATCATTCTGCTGGCCGTGTCGGTGTACATCCGCCTGCAACTGAGCGAGTCGCCGGTATTCCAGAAAATGAAGGACGAAGGCAAGGCCTCGAAAGCGCCGCTGACTGAATCCTTTGCACGCTGGGACAACCTCAAAGTGGTGATCATGTCGCTGCTGGGCGGCACCGCCGGGCAAGCGGTGGTCTGGTACACCGGGCAGTTCTATGCGCTGTTCTTCCTGTTGCAAACATTGAAGATCGACGCGCAGACCGCCAACCTGCTGATCGCCGGATCGCTGCTGATCGGCACACCGTTTTTCGTGATCTTCGGCAGCCTGTCCGATCGCATCGGGCGCAAACCGATCATCATGGCTGGCTGCATCCTCGCGGCGCTGACCTACTTCCCGATCTTTACTGCGCTGACCCAGTACGGCAATCCGGACGTGTTCGTCGCCCAGGAAAAAAATCCGGTCAAGGTCATCGCCAGTCCCGAGCAGTGCTCGTTCCAGTTCGATCCGGTGGGCAAGGCCAGATTCACCAGCTCCTGCGACCTGGCGAAAACCCTGCTGGCGAAACGCGCGATCCCGTACGAGAACGTCGCCGCAGAACCGAACACGGTGGCGCAGGTGCGCATCGGTGACCGCGTTGTCGAGAGCTTCGAAGGCAGCGCCCTCACCGCCGCCGACTTCAAGGCCCGCAACGACGCCTTCACCGCCAACCTCGGCGCGGCGTTGAAAGACGCCGGTTATCCGGAAAAAGCCGATCCGGCCAAAATCAATTACCCAATGATGCTGCTCCTGCTCACCGTGCTGGTGATCTACGTGACCATGGTTTATGGCCCGATCGCCGCGTGGCTGGTCGAACTGTTCCCGACGCGCATCCGCTACACCTCGATGTCGCTGCCCTACCACATCGGCAACGGCTGGTTCGGCGGCTTCCTGCCGACCGTGGCGTTCGCCATGGTCGCCGCTACTGGCGATATCTACTACGGTCTCTGGTACCCGATTGTCATTGCTGTGGCGACGGCGATACTCGGCACGTTCTTCCTGCCGGAAACCAAGGATCGCGACATTCTCAAAGACTGAAACAACCGCTGTGCCCTCTCCTGCGGGAGAGGGCCTCGCCGCTGAAAAATTTCGAACGTCTGCCGCCGCGCTGTCTCCAATGTGTACACCCACAGGAGGCCAGCGCCATGAACCCCAACGACGACAAAACCCCCAACGCCCCACCCACCGATGCCAGCGGCAAACCGGTGAACGTGGTCGAGCGCGACCTGCAAGACCGCGACAACACCACCGAGGGCGTAGACAAAGTCATCACGCCCTCTTCCACTCGGGTCAAAGAGCAGGAAGCTGAAGAGCTGCAGCGCAAAGTCGATGAGATCGAGCGTAAGGTTGCAGACGGTAACTGAGTGCAGCGTGGCTGTGGCCGCGGCTTTGAGCGGCGGCTGTCAGCCCGATGACCAAAAGCTGATTTCCTACAGAATTGAACTACACAGCTGATCGACTTCACGTGCATCACAAGCGAAGCGTCTGACAGATTTGCATCGACTGTTTGCGGATGATGTCTCCCTCGTCCCGCCAGTGACGACAACGAGCCCACATCCCCTTAGACTGCTTCACATTGATCATGGAGGTCATGATGAGCGCTGAACTTTCACTTATCGTTTCAGACTTCGAAACCGAAGAAGAGGCTGCGGAATACGACCTTTGGTATCGCGCCAAGGTACAAGCCGCACTTGATGATCCACGCCCGCCTATCCCCCATGATGAGGCAATGGTGCTGCTAGGTCAGATGCTGGAGGAGAGACGCAAGAATCGACGCGCTGCCGGTTAGCTGGAGTAAACCGGCTCTTGGAGATCTGGCTGACATCATCGACTACGTAGAACAACGCAACACTTTCGCTTCAGTTGCACTGCACCAAAAGATCAGCGCCGCAGCGCGAAGGCTTTCCTGGATACCGCATGGTTTCCGCTCCGGCCGAATACCGGGCACTCGCGAAATGGTCATTAACTCGAATTATTTGCTGGTCTATCGGGTGACAGACCACATCAAAATTCTGACCGTGTTGCACGCCCGTAAAAAATATCCATAACCATTCATAAAAAAAGGCGGCCAACCGGCCGCCCAAACGTACTGCACGAGAGTCTTTTACAACGTCAGCTGCCCACGCTCCTCCTCGGTCAGCTGCTGCTTCGCCTGTTCATCCAATGCCCCGGCGCCGAGTACCTGCACCGGGCTGTCCGGGTTGTAACCGGTCGCTGGCGCGCGACTGGCACCATCGCGCGACGGTGCCAGTTGCTCGTTGCCGAAGCTGAGTACCTGCACAGTGAACACCGAAGCCTGGTTCTGCCGCGCCGCTGCCTGTTGCTGCCGGGCGACGTCTTCCGCCGCTTGCGTAGCGGAGGATGCCGCCGAACTGGCCGAGGTGATTGCGCCGGTGTTCACCGCCGACACCACCGGCACGCCGGTCGCTTTGCCCTGCACCGAAATGTTCGCGGCGTTGACCACCGTCAGCGCGGCGATGTTGACGTTGCCTGACACGCGAATCCCCGCCTCGCCGGCATCGATGGTGCCCAATGGCGCGATCAGGTCGATGTTGCCCGGTGCCACTTCGGCGATCGGGTTGAGCGTGGCGATACCGGCACCGGTACTCGGCACCGACGGCGACAGCGTGACGTTGCCCCAGTTGTCGTAGACACGTTTTGGCGGCGTGTAGACCACGGTGGTTTTCGAGCCGCGACCGGCGTTGATATCGCCCTCGGCGGACCAGCCGAGAATCGAGCCGCCGAAGGTGGTCATGATCCGGCTCTGGCCGAGCAGAATGCTGCCTTGCGAGTACAGCTGAATGTCGCCCGAACCCTGAGTGATGATCCCCGCCGTCGACGGCGGCGCAGCGCCTTCGATGCCGAACACCTGACCACCGCCCGGCGTGAGCATCTGGATATCGCCGCCAAACAGCGTCTTGACCCCGGCGCCGCCGTACATCGTGATATCGCCGTCGTAGCGAATCGGATTGCCGGCGACATCAGTGGTCGGGAACAGTGCCGCAATGGCGTTGCGACCACGCAGGTAACTGCCAGTGCGCGGGCCGTCGGCATCGGTGTATTCCAGGCCACCGGCACGCAATTCGGCGAAGTACACCTGGCGGGCGAAGATCGCCTGCTCGGTACTCGGCAGTGCGGCGAAGAACGCTTGCGCCTGTTCGTCGCCACCCTTGAAGCCATAACCCAGGCTCAGCCAGCTCTGCAGTTCTTCGACGTAGGTCTTGACCACTTTGCCCGGCTGCGCGCTGAGGGCCACACCTGAGTCCGCGACGTTTTGCGGGTTCAGATAACGCGCACTGAACCGTGAGTAATCCGGCCCCTGCGCGCCCGCACCCGCTTGCATCACGATGCTCGCACCGGGGCGCTGATCACCTGCCACGACAGGGCCGAGGCTGGTGATGCTGGCGCGATCTTCCATCAGGATATTGCGCCCGGCATTGACGTCCAGAACACCCGGGCCGGCAATGTCGAAGCTGCTGTAGAGAATGTCTCGCCCGGCCGAAACCCGCGAAATGTCGCGCGCATCGTTATGCACGAATAGATTGCCGGTAGACGCGATCTGTTCGTTATTGCGACTCATGCCCCCAACGGGCGCAAACGTGGGTTGCCCCAAATTGGTACCGGACGCCACGATGTCACGCCCCGCCACCATCCACACCGGGCCTGCCGATTCATACCAGGTGCGCTTCGTGGTCGCGAACGCCAGCGTTTCGCCCGTGCGAATTCCTACCAGGTCACCGGTCAGTGCATAGAAGCGCGCCGGCCCCTGAACACTGCTCAACCCCGAGTAGCTATCGGGACCAAAGGCAAACAGTGGATAGCGCGAATTGGTTTGCGCCAGCACACCATCGCTGCCGGCGTTGGTCGTGATCGGCCGAGCGGACTGGTTGTTGCCGTAGCCATTGAACGCGGGTGCAAACGGTGTGGCGAGCGCCGCCGGGCTGGCCCCTGACTGGTTGATGGCGTAGCCGCCGGCATAGATCGAATCCCCAGCGATCAGTTCAAGCTGCCCCGCGCTGGAAGGTGCCAACAGCAATGACCAGGCCAGAGCCGGCGCCGGGTTGCCTATGCCGTAGGCCGCTGATGGTCCCGCATAAATCGAGCCCTGGCCGGCCACGGCATGCAATATCGAAGGAAAGACGAAGCGGTCATCGGTCGGTGACCCGTTAAGCCCGGCGACGGGGTCCTGCCCGGTGGTTTCCATCAACTGGGTGCTGGGCGTCAGGTTGCCGCCGGCCGAGAACAAATCGATGGCCGTGTGATCGGTCCACAGCGAGAAACCACTCAAACCGCCACCGGCATGGTAAATGCCATCCGCCGTGGTAAACGGTGTGGAGTTCTGCAACCTCACGCGGCCCGGATCGGCGGCGCCACCCAACACCAGATCGCCGCGGGTGTTGAGGCGCATGCCGGAGTCACCGGGAATCAGCACCAGCCCGCCACTGGCATTACTGGCCGTCGAGTTGAACGGGTCGAAGGCGCGCGTTTCCCGTGGGTCATGAAACAGCGCCGAGGCGCCGTACTGCAGATTGATACCGCCCAACGCGGCGCCCGTCAGTTGCGCCGCACCGCGCAGGTTGATGAGCGCGCCCTGCAAGTCGTGCGTCGGCGTGCCGGTACCCGCCAGGCCGGCACGTGCCTGCAGAGACGGATTAAGGACACCGCCCAGACGAATATCCAGGTCTCCGCCACCGGTCAGTTGCAGGTTCCCGTCACTGTCCACGCGGCCCGTACTGCCGACAGCCACGATCAACCCCTGACTGCGGGGGTACGACGCATACCTGTCGTCGCCCATGGCCTTGAGCATGCCAGCATCCCCGCCGGCGCTCAGACTGATGTTGCCGCCGCCCAGCGTACCGAACCCGGTAAAGCCCACCAGATACGGTCTGGTTTCCTCGCCCAGCGCTGGCAATGGCTGCGCAGCGTAGCTGCCGAAATTGATCCACCAGGCAGTCGGTACATCGTTGTTGCCGGTGCCCTGGCGCCAGAGCCAATTGCCCACCGCCACACTCGGCACCTGCTCCCGCGTACCGTCGCCCGTGGCGACCGAGCGACGGCCAAGCACGTCACCCGACACAGACCCGCCGGCATTGATCGTCAGGTTACCGCCCATCTGCGGATACCAGGCCTGATAGAGGCTGGCACTGCCGCCATCGACCCATTTTTCGTAATCGCTGCCAGCGCTGCCCAATACCGAGCCATCAGCCGACAGCCTTCCGCGGGGCTGGTTATAACGCGCGTCGACGTCTGCCGATTGGGTGCCGGCGGTGTAGACGCCGAAAGGTGAGGCCATGCTGAGGTTACCGGCCGCCATCAAATCCAGGTCGCCGGTGCCAGTACGCAAAACGCTGAACATCTGCGTGTGGGCCTGGGCGCTCTTGCTCGGATTGTTTTCAATGCACAGTGCCGGGTCGATGGAGCACCAGAACAATTCGTCATCGTTCATCGGTGTGTAATCCGGCATGCCCATCCAGTTGCCAGGCGCCCACACACTGCGCGCCATGGGCGCGCAAGAACCGGGAGCGATATCACAGAGCACAAGGTATTCCTCGGGAACCGGTTCGTACGGTGTAAAGCCATACTCGTTATCCACCGCCCAGACCAGTTTGCCGGCCACCTCGATCATGCTCACACCATAGTGAGTGTCGGCCATCTGCAAGTTGCCGACGCTGGCCTGAGGTTTCACGCTACGGCTGTCGGCCGCGGTCAGATCGGCCCCTGCCACCATGCGCATCGACCACGACGCACTGCCCGCCGGCAGCATGCTGGCGATCGCCCAGTTTCGACCTTGCTGGTTTCCATTGGCAGGACGCAGGTCGAGCAATACCGTGCCATCGGCGAGCTTCACGTTGGTCATGGAGGGGATCAGCGAACCCCGCAACAGCGCTAACGTTCCGTTCAACACAACACCCACCGTTTTATTGTCGGCATCAACCGCACCCGGCAGCGGCACGCCTTTGGGCCAGAGCAGGGCCTGCAGTGCGGTGGCGTTGTTCAAGCGAATACCTGCACCCAAACGACTGCCGGCCGGCAGGGTCACAGCGTTGTCGAGCAACGTACCGGCGGCATACATCAGGTTACCCGCCGCGTCATGCACATCGCCGGCCAGCACCGTTCCACCCTGTAACACGTAAGGTGCGGCCAATGTGCTCTGAACCGGCAACACCGTGCCCGCGGCCAGTGTGGCGGCTTGAATCGGCAGGTCGTAATTCAAGGTGGCGCCAACCGGAAAGAGCGTCCCTTCGGCAAGGCTGACACCACTGCCCGGTACGATCAGGTCACCGCCGAAAGGCTGTATCCCCGGCAACAGTTTCCAGCCAGCGTCGTCCACGGTTTCCGGCGGCGGTGCGAAACCGTCGTTGATGCTGCCGTAGATATCGAGGTTGCCACCGGCACGGATCAACAGGCTGCCCGCTTCCCCGCTGCCATACACCGAGGTCCGGCGAGTGTGCGGGTTGAGGCTGGCGTAACGGTAGCCGGACAAGTCGAGATCGCCCTGCACCACCAGATCGCCGTCAGCGGTTTTGCTGACGATTTCCACCCCCGGGCGCAGATGAAACGCATCGGCATAGGTCGCATTGTTGAGGCCGGCCAGTTTGCGTTGTAGCAGATCACTGTTACCCAGCGCCGCATCGATAAAGCCGCTGCTGTCTGAGTGAATGCGATCCAGGTAGGCTTGATCGATCACTTGATACGGGCGACCGCTGGCCGCCGGATCGGTGCCATCGGCAGCATCACTGTAACTTCGCACGGCATTCAGCCCGATGGAGCGCGCACCTTGAATATTCAACGTACCGCTGGCATCCACCGCAATGTCACCGCCGCCCAGGCGCGGTGCATTCAGCTCCAGCGTCCCACGCAACACGTCATCGCGTTGTCCCGCCTGGTTTCCAGGCACGGCATCGGTGCCGTGACGCAGATCAATCCGTGCACCAGCGGCCAGCGTCAGCACGCCGTCACCTGAATTGAGTTCAACCATGGCGCGGTTCGGTGCGTCGATGATTTTGCCGTAGCTGTCGACGCGCAGCACGCGGCCATGGGCATCGAGCAGCGCGTTGCCCGTCAGGTTCAAACCGTTTTTGCCGGCAAGGCGAATGCTGCCGACCCGTTCACCACTGGCATCGATCACCCCGTCCACGGTCAGGTTGCCGTTGTCCACCGAGACATTGACTTCGCCCGCTTTGAGTTCGTTACCGATACGCAGATTGCCCTGCTTGAACTGGAAGCTTCGACTGCCCACAACCCCGCCGGCATTCAAGCGCAGGTTAAGGCTGGCAAAGGCCTGGCTCAAATCACCCGCCAGGCGCTGGGCGCGAATGTCCACGCCACCGGCCTTGTACGGCACCCACGTACCGCCCGCGTCGTAATAGCCACTGCTGCTGCCGACAATCTGCCCTTGCAGATCAACCTGTCCAGCGTCAGTGGCCAGGGCCACAACGTTCAATTGCCCGGCCTGATTGTTGACGGCGGACAGATCGATTCGCGAGCCCGCCGACTGACGAATATTGCCGTTGTTGCTCTGCAACGACACGTCGCCACCCCAGCTGTATTTCTGCACATCATTGAACGGCAGAACCCGGCCCGCCATGTCCATCTGCGCGCCGCTGCCAAGCAGCAGATCATCTTCGGCATTGACCAGCAGCTTGCCGCTGGCGAGGACGATGCGACTGTCGAGCACAACACTGCGTGCCGTCAGGCTCAGTTGCGCACCGAGGGCATCCGCGGCAGCCGTTGTGGCGCTACCACTCAGCGTCAGGTTGTTGCCCGCCTTGAGTTCACTGACCGAGGCGGCCTCGCCGGTCAGCAATGGCGTGCGCAGATTGAGATTGCCGCCGCTGTAGCTGAACCCCTTGACCGCGTCATAAGCTCCTTGGGATTCGTACACCGCCAGACTGCCCTTGTGGTTGGCGGTGATGCGCTCGCTGGCGTTGAAGTTGACGTTGGCAAACCCCAGGGCCAGTCGGTTATTGCGATCCAGGCCATTGGGCTGCGGGTTCGGGCCGTAACCCAATTCGATCCGCTGCGCCTGAATATCCAGCGTGCCGTGCCCGTTGCCGGCGCCGTCGTTGACCACCGTACCCGGGGCCTGAGTCGCCCCGTTCCAGATCAGATTGCGGGTGCGGATCGTCGCGACATCGGTGGCAGCGCCCGAGCCGTAGATAGCCGGGCTACCCAACACCAGATTCTGCAAACGGCTCTGGCCGGTCTGCGGATCAATGGTGTCGAGGGTCACGCTGCCGAAAAAGTTGAACGCATCGCGGGCCACCAGACTCAGGGTTTCCAGCGCGGGGGCGCCAGATTGCGTGTCGCCCTGCAACAGGCGATCCAGCACGTTCTGGTTAAGCGTCAGGCCCGCGGGTGTGCGGCCGCTGGCTGCGGCCAGTGCTTGCGGACTGCCGGCATTGACCACACCGACCGAAAGCCCGAGTTGGCGAGTGCCAAAGCGCACGCTTTCGCCCAGTTCGAAGTCTTTGTCAGTGGCGGCGATGATGCTGCCGTTGGAGTACAGCAACGCCGCAGCAGTGCAATCGGCCGTCGGACAGTTGCCGATACGAATGCTCCCGCCCCCGCCTTCGGTGGGCGCAAGCACCGGCGTCCAGCCGTTGGACACCACCAGCAGGCTGGAGCGCCCCGGTTCGTAGACGAAACCGGCTGCGGCATCATACGGAACGTTACCTCGCCCCAAGGTATTGACGCCCGCTCCCGCATCGATGGTGATGCCGCCATTGGCGCTGTTACTGCTCAGCACAACCTCTGGCGCCGAGAGGATCGCGCCCTCGCGCAGACGAATCGCCGAGGTATTGCCGATCACCTTGATCGAGCCGCCCTCCGAACCGTAATACACGGTTGGGGTGCCACCGATGGTCAAACGTCCGGCATTCAAGCGGTTGAGGGTGTCGGCGTACAGCGATACACCGTCGAACCCTGGCGTTCGCGTATGCCCGGCACCGAGAATTTCAAACTCTGCGCCGGTATAACCGCCCTGAACGACCGCCGTACCAATGACCCCGCCGCTGGCAGGTTTGAACAGCACCTGCCCGTTGAAATCCAGGGCTGAGTCGTGCTCGCCGCCACTGACCATGCGCAGGTGCAGCGTGTTGCCGTCCAGCGGTGTGCGGGCGCGCGGCAGACCGCGGCGGGCAGCATCGTTGAGCACAAATTGGCTGAACCCGGTTTCGTTGTACTGTGAATAGCGCCGCAGCACATCGGCAGACGTCACGATGACCTGGCTGGGCAAACTGTCGCGAATACCGGTGTTGGCAATCGACAGCTGTCCGGCCGTGGTCCACGAGCCATTGCGCAACTTCAACGCACTGTCCATCGGCCCCGCAATCGCTTGACCATTGATTTCGACCCGGAAGGCGCCCGGTAACAAGGCAAAGGTCGATGGCAACAAGGTGTAGGTGCCGGGTGCCAGTCCGGCAACGCCGGTCCCGAGGGTGATCTGCTGGCCGATACGCGGGTCGACCGCGCCGGCCTCGGCCAGCATCGGCGCATAGCGGCTCTGGTCACCGGCTACGATTGCATACACGGGGTTATTGGCCAGCCCCGGCAAACTGAAGGTGCCATCGGTGGCATTGCGTACCAGCGGATTGAAACGCGCATCGGTGGAGCCACCTCGTCCGGAGACAAAACCGGCACCGCGCAAATCGCCGCCGCCCGAAAGGTCAATCACTGCCCCGGCCTGCACATTGGTGTATTGCGCATCAAGGATGACCCCGGAGGTCGCTCCGGCAATGCCATTCAACATCACCGACTTACCGTTGTACCGATAGTCGATACCGTCGGTGGTTCCTCCATAGGGCATGACCAGGCCGGCGGCGCTGACTGAAGTCACGCTGCCCGGCAGAAGGTGAAGTTCACGGGTTTTGACAATGACGTCATCACCCAGGGATATCAGCCCCAAAGGCGCACGAATGACGCCGCCCTGCTCGATCTGTCCCGCACTGAGTGTCAGGCTGCCGAACACCGAGTAAGGCAAAGCGGTCGGCGCCGCCCCGTGATTGCCGATACGCAACGTATGCTCCGGCACCGATCCGGCCATACTCTGATAGCCCACTCGCACCTCAGCCGAGACGCCACTGGCCGGGTAGATCTGCGCAGCCCGCATGTGCATGTCACCCGCAGTCCACAGACGGCTGCGCTGCTGTTCATCGGTTGGCGCGAGGAAGCGCAGGTCGCCCTGGCTGTCGAGCGTGACCAGACCAAAGCCACGGCGGCTGACCGCCAGCGCCGGTGCGGCCGATTGCACAAGAGTCCCTTCGGTGCCGAATGAAAGCGAGTTGCCCACGTCCAGCAGGTTCGCGCTGGCGGTGAATTGCGCGCCGGACAACTGCGCTGTCGGATTGCTCATCACCCGCGGACGCACTTTGACTTCCGAGCTCAAATAGGTGCCCAGCCCTGACAGGCGCAGGTAAGGTGCGCTGAGGTTGACCCGGGCGCTGTCACTCGCCGACTCGGCCAATGAAAGAGAACCGGCGAACAGGCTCAGGCCCTGTCCCATGTGCAGGTCGACATCGCCGTCGAACGTCATCAGACCGTTGCTCAGCAGACTCACGCTGTCGAAGCCACCGCTCATCAGCTGATCGGCACTCAAGCGTGTACGCCCGTAGCGTAAAAGTGGCGAAGCCTCACCCGCTCGCAGCGGCTGCGGCAGTGCCGGCGCGGGCCCTTGGCCAATGATCATTTCACGGGGCACGCGCACCGCATTGCTCAAGTTCGCGGGACCGTACGCCGGTGTATCCAGAGCGATCTCCAGACGCCCGCCCGCCGCACCTGCACCGCCAGCACTGGCCTGCAGACTGCCCTCGATGAACAGACCATTGTAGGAACTCAGGGTGATCCGTCCGCCATCGGTGGCCACACGAGCGGGGCCTTGCCCACCGCTATCGAGCACGGCTTGCGCACCGGACGCTTCCAGTCGCGCACCTTGGCGGATGATGACGTAAGCATCGGCAGCGGTCGCCGTGATTTTCTTCACATCAATCTCGCCACCGACAATGATCGAGCCACCCTTGCCAACCTGGCCGTAGACGCGGCCCAGCGCATCGACAGCGGTCGCTGCCCGACCGGCAACATCGATCAAGGCATGTTCACCGATCCAGATCGAACGGTTGTGCGGGGTCGGATCGGCCTCTTGCAAGGACGTCGCCACATCAATCGCGCCGAACTGCTGTTGACGGATATCGACAATACCGCCCCAAGCGTTGAGTTCACCATCAAGCGTGATCTGGCCTGCCCCGCGCAAACCGATGCGCTGGCCGGGATCGACGCTGATCCGTGAGCCTTGGCCAATCGACAACGGACTGCTGGCGGGATCAATCAAGCCAGCAAGCGTCGCGCCGGCCTGCAATGCGACAGAAGCGCCGGCCCTTTGCGTCAAGACGCCCTTGAGCGGGTCTTCCTGGAATAGCGCGGGCGTCCATAGCTCCAGCGCAGCGCGCGGCGACATACCGGACACAATGGTCGAGGCGGATTCGCCAAATCGATAGACCGGCATCTGCACATCGATCGCGCTTTGCGCATCGACCTCCAGCCCCTTCAGACCGATGATGTTGTAGGCGCTGAACCCCGTGCGGAACAGCTCCGGCGTCAGGCGCAAGGTCTGTTCTTCGGCCACTTCGCCGGAAGCGCCGATCCGCACCTTGCTGGCCTGCACGGTCAAGGTGCCGCCGCCGTTCACGCCATAGCCCTGCACCTCGCCATCGAGCACCATGCGCGACAGGCCCGGCGCACTGTTGGCGCTGGATTCAAGCGTCACGTCGCCACCCTTGCCGCCACGCGTCTTGCCGTTGGCCAATACCGCGCCGCCCGACGAAACATCGACCAGACTGCCACTGGCCAGCAGAATGTCGCCGGTACTGCGGATCGACACCGTCCCGCCATTGAGGTACGCCAGGCCGCCCGCGTCGTCCGGGTTACTCGACAGGTTGCTCCACAGACCGCGTGTCTGCAGCTGCACACCCTGCGCAACCGTCACTCGCGCTAGCTTGCCTGCTGAAACCTGGAGACTGGTGTCATCACGCCGATCGGTGGCGAGCTGGTTCAAAACGTTGCCCAATTGCAGGCTGCCGCCTTGCGCAATCAGATCGGCATTGACCTGCACGTCAGGGCTGAACAGGGTGATGTTGCCACCGTGATCCACGGTCACGCCTTCATTGACTTCAATCGTGTTTTTTGCCGAGATCTTCAGCGCGCCCAGCGCGAAACCATTGAGCAGCCCGGCATCGAGGAACAGTTTGCCTGCGCGTTCTGCCGCGACCGCATCGGTCAGCCCTGCGTTCGCTACGCTGGCATGCGCGCCCCCCACTTGCACCTGATCGAGCAACGGGTCGAGTTGATAGAGCAGGCCGGCACTGGCAGCGACATAAGCAGCATCGTAACTGCCAACCACCAACTGCCCTCGCCGCGCCCGGGCGGTCTGGGTCTGGGCATAGCCGTCCAGACTTGCCCGCGGTGCCTGGATTTGCCGTTCGCCCTGAAACACCTCACCCAACAGCTGGCCATCCAGCACGGCGTTGCCCGTGGCGATCACCAACTGGCCGGCATCCCGGCCAACGGTGTAACCCGCTTCCTGACGACGCGTCGGCGCGATCAGCGGGCTATAGAAATAATCCGCCTGGCCCCAGCGCTCGCTGTGACTTTCGTAACCTTTGTAAAGACCGTTGTAGAGAATATCGCCCGGCGCACGCGACACTTCGTATAACCGCCCGTCCGCACCGCGCAGCCAGCTCTGGCGAATCTCGCC
This sequence comes from Pseudomonas sp. Sample_20, assembly GCF_004307585.1. Lineage (NCBI taxonomy): Bacteria > Pseudomonadati > Pseudomonadota > Gammaproteobacteria > Pseudomonadales > Pseudomonadaceae > Pseudomonas > Pseudomonas sp. Sample_20. Next base: position 50,310 of record NZ_RCOA01000109.1, read on the forward strand.
GCCCTGCACATCAAGCGTGCCGCCGGACACATTGATCAGCGAACCTTTTTCGCTGATCACGTCCTTTCCGGAAAACCGCACCTCACCGCCCTGCGCCATCCATTCACCAACGCCATGGCCCTGAGTGCCGAGGTATCCGCCGACCTCCAACAACCCACCGGCGGTGTACCAGCGGTCGGTGGCGTAACCGTTGGTGCCCGCCGGCACGAATACCAGCTCACGGACATCGACCCAGATGTCGTTACTGTTGAGCGCGCCGTTCTCGCGATTGACCGGCGCATCACGCTGCTCGTTGCCCTGGACGTTGATCTTTATGTTGTTGTTTGCCATCGCCACTTTGACGCCGAGGGCGCCGGACACGTCGATCACCGCCCCCTCGCGCAATAGACTGCGCTGTCCGGCGGCAACTGCCACCTGCCCACCGGTGGCAAGGGTGATCGAGCCGCTTTTGAATTCGACGGTGCCGCCGCTGCCGATGTCGATGCGTGACTGATCGCTGCGGATCCGGTTGTTGGCATTGACGCCGGTCAGCGCGGCCTCGCGCTGGCTGTCCAGGGCCGTGAGATCACTGCTGTCGAGCAGAATCGCACTGACGCCATTTTCGCCCAGGGTCACACGGCCTTGGGCATCGCTGGCCGGATTGAGCAGATGCACGGTGCCGCGCGTCGCCACCGAAGTGCTCGCCAGCAGCACACCGTTTTGCACAACGTCGCGGCCGGTCAGGGTGATGTCGCCGGTGGATGCCTGGATCAGGCCGGTGTTGCTGACTTTGCCCGAGCTGTCAGCCTTGAAACCGGGAATGACCTCACTGCCGAAGGTGGTTGAATAACCATTACCGTCGGTGCCCGAGCCCTTGCGGATATAGAAACGGTCCCCGGCACCCAGCACCGTCTGACCCTTGGCCGTACTGATCGAGCCGTCGTTCTGCACGTCCTGGCCGAGCAGCAAGGTATAGCCGCCGGCGTCGGTGGAGAGCGCAGGTTGATGCGTTTGTATGGCTGCGCCACGCTCCACCAGGACTTTGCCAGCAGCGTCGGTAAAGGTTGGCTGACTGCCGGTGCTGTCGAAATACAGACCCCGATCGCGAAATTGTGCATCGGTCATGTTCGCGGCTGCCGCTACCAGATTTCGCACATTGACCTGGCTGCCACCGCTGAAGACGATGCCGTTGCGGTTGATCAGCATCACCGTGCCGTCCGCTTTGATCTGCCCCTGAATCTGGCTGGCCCGTGCGCTCGGATCGTTGACGCGATTGAGCACCGCCCAGTTGGCCTGCTGGGCAAATTCCACTGTGGTATTGCGGCCGACGTTGAACGTTTCCCAATTGAGAATCGCCTTGTCGGCGGTCTGCTCGATCTTCACCGTGGTCTTGCCGTCGGCCTGGGTCTGTTGCGGGCCTTTGGCGTTCATCCAGCCCTGGCTCAAGCTGTTATCGATCTTCAGGCCACCCTCGCCCAATCCGTCCGGAACCACTTGCACACTGCCCAATGCGGCGGCACGTCCAGCGGCTTGTGCGGCCTGCTGAGTGGCAATCGCTGCCACGGTGTTATTGAGTGTTTGCAAAGAGCGCTGCAACTGCTGGCTGGCCCGTTGCTGCTGTGCCAGCGGTGGGGTCATCCCCGGCAGACCGCTCCCACCCGGACGCGACGCCGAAGCCTGCTGCGCCGCGCCCTTCGCGGCAAACCAGGTGGAACTGAACGCGGTCGCCGCCTCGGCACTGCCCGCCACCAGACACAAGGCGACGGCTTGCGCCAATGGCTTGAGCAGCCACTGTGCGGGATCGCCCGCGCCACGTTTGATCGGCCGGATACGGTTACTGTGACGGGAGGTGCGAGCAAGCATCACTACAGGTCCTTTTGGGTGGCAGGTCGGATCAGCCCTGCTGTTACGACATAGGCAGTTGGCGAGCCTCACGACCGAACGGATGTCACACAAACTTCATGATCAAGGAGTAAATCGGCAAAAAAAAACAGCAGCCCGAAGGCTGCTGCCGTTTCATTGCAGTTGAGACAAGGCTTACAAAGGACGACCAATGCCGTTGCAGGCGTTGGCGTTATTGATGTCCAGGTTATTGCCCGAGGTGTTGGTGATGAAGTTGGCGGTCACAGCGGTTTTCCAGTTGTTGGGAACCGGCGTGAAGCTGTGGGCGACGGTGGCGACGTTGTTGCCCGGGTTGCTGTAGTGGGTGGTCAGGAAGTTGCGCACGGCGGTGGCCACGGCTGCATCTTTGTAGCACTGGCCGAAGATGAAGTTGGTGTAAGCCACAATCGGGTAACCGCTTGCCGGGTTAGGCACGACCGGGGCCCAGCCAGCCGGGTTGGCAGGTGCGCTTGGCACCGGTGCAGTGCTCAGCGCCAGCGTCACGTTAGCGTTGGTTGGCTGGACGCCATTGACGCGGGCAACCACAGCGTTGCTGGTGGCGTTCACGCCGTCCGGACCCACATAGCCGATCGAACCGTCCACGGCGTTCACCGCAGTGGCCACATCAGCGGTGTTGGCTACGCCGACCCAAGTCGATGGCAGCGCGGAACCGGCCGGCAGACGAGCGTTGGTGAAGGTGGAGTTGACGGCGAATTTGGTCGGGCAGATCGAGTTCAGGTGACGGCTGAGGATTTCGGTGGTGCCGCTCGAAGTGCTGCGATAAACCACGCGGATTGCGGTGGTGTCGGCGGTACCCAACAGCGCGCCCCAGGTAGTCTTGGTGCCCGACAACGCGTCGCACAACTGAGCGCTGGTCAGGTTAAGCGCGGTCTGACCGGATTTTTTGTACGGAATGGCAACCGAAGTGGCCACCGATGGCAGCTGGATCAGCGGGCCGTACGAAGCACCGAAGTTGGTGGTGTAGGTGCTCAGTTCCGCAGCGCTGAGGATCGAGTCGCTAGCGGCGAAATGCACGGTGCCGGTAGTGCTGAACTGGGCAGCGTTGTTGGTCAGGAAAGCGCTTTTGCCGATGCCGCTACCGGTCACGGCGTAGCTGAAGTTGGCAGGCAGGATGCTGTTGGCAGAACCTTTGTACAGCGCGGCAGGCAGCGAGGCACCACCACCGGTAACGGCCATGGCCTGGGCGGAAGCCAGAGCGGCGACGGTCAGTGAGGCGGCGATCAGAGTGCGCTTGAACATGAAGAATCTCCTTTTCAACTTGGTTTGGAACACAGGTTTCGGAAGGCTTGCATGACACCGGGAGGGTCCACCGCAGTGGAGCCGCAGGGAGAAATTCGCAGCTTCCGGTGACAGATAAAGGAAAAAACCTCGGGAGCTGCGCGGGGATTTTGGTGCGGATTTCTCGGGTGTTTGCGGTGGGTTGCGGCGCGTCTGGATCGCGGGTTTGGCTGAATCGGGCTGGAGCCGTTGGTGGGTGGTTGCAGATGACAGAATGGAGAACCCGAGGATGATGGGATCGGGACTCGGGTGAGGGTCAGGCCGGTGCAAAATATTTGAGTTTTGTGTTGTCGGGACTGGCGCTTTCGCGAGCAGGCTCGCTCCCACAGTTGATATGCGTTCCTCTGTGGGAGCGAGCCTGCTCGCGAAGAGGCCGGCCCGGCCGACATCAAACTGGGCTACTGCACCAACTGGTTGATCTCGATAATCGGCAACAACACCGCCATCACAATCACCAGCACCACCCCGCCCATCACCACAATCATCAGCGGCTCCAGCAACGCGGTCATGCCCATCGCCCGTCGTTCAATGTCCCGGGAAAGCGTCTGCGCCGCACGCTCAAGCATCGGTGGCAGCGAACCGGTTTTCTCGCCGCTGGCGATCAGGTGAATCAGCACCGGCGGGAAGACATTCTCCACCCGCAGCGCGGCGGCGAGGTTGACGCCTTCGCGCACTTTCGCCGTGGCCTCGCTGACGCTCAGGCTCAAGCGGTCGTTGGACAAGGTCTGCCGCGCCGCTTCCAGCGCACGCAATAACGGCACGCCGGCACCGCCGAGAATTGCCAGCGTGGAGGCGAAGCGCGCGGTGTTCAGGCCGAGAATGAAACGCCCGAACAGCGGCAATTTCAGCACCCGGTGATGCCAGCTCAACCGCGCCGCCGGATTGCGCAAATAAAGACGCCAGCTCCAGAACGCCCCGGCCATCAGCGCCGCACACAACCAGCCCCACGCGCGAATGAAATCACTGGCGGTGAGCATCGCCAGCGTCAACCCCGGCAAATCCTGCCGCGCTTGAGAGAACGCGCTGACCACCTGCGGCACCACATAGCTGAGCAGGAAAATCACAATGCCGATCGACACCAGCCCGACCACGCCCGGATAGATGAACGCGGTGAGAATCTTGCCGCGCAGGTTATTGCGTTCCTCGATGTAATCGGCCAGCCGTTCCATCACCTGCGCCAGATCGCCGGACTCTTCGCCAGCGGCAATCAGCGCGCGGTAAATCTCCGGAAAATCCCGTGGCCGCGACGCCAGCGATTCCGCCAGACGCATGCCGCTGCGCACATCGGCGCGCACGGCGCTGAGGGTCTGGGCGATGTGCTTTTTCTCGGCCTGCTCGACTGTGGCGCTCAGTGCTGCTTCCAATGGCAGGCTGGCGCCGAGCAGGCTCGCCAGTTGCCGCGTGGCCCAGGCGAGGTCGTTGTCGGAGAGTCTGGCGCTGAACAAACCGCCGCCACCGTGTCGGGCGACGTTGCTTTCCTCGTGCACCGACAACGCTGTCAGGCCACGTCCGCGCAAGGCACTGAACGCCGCGCTCTGGCTGTCGGCCTCAAGATGTCCGGACTCGATTTTCCCAGTGGCATCCGCCGCTTCAAAGCGATAGCGATTCATCAGGCGTCCCGTGTCACACGAAGGATTTCTTCCGGCGCGGTGGCACCGCTGCAAATCCAACGCTCACCGTCCTCACGCAGGCTGAACATCCCCGCTTTCGACGCCGCCGCGCGCAAGGCCTGCTCCCCTGCCCCTTGGTGAATCAGCGTGCGGATGTCGTCGTCGATGCAGAACAATTCGTGGATGCCGGTGCGGCCGCTGTAACCGGTGTGATTGCACGCCGCGCAACCGACCGGCCGCCAAGTGCCGGGCGTGGCCGGGTCTTCCTGTTTGCATTGATTGCACAGGCGCCGCACCAGACGTTGCGCGAGGACGCCGAGCATGGATGACGCGAGCAAGAACGGCTCAACGCCCATATCGATCAGGCGATTGACCGCCGACACCGCGTCGTTGGTGTGCAGCGTCGCCAGCACCAGGTGCCCGGTGAGCGAGGCCTGCACGGCGATTTGCGCGGTCTCGAGATCGCGGATCTCGCCGATCATGATGATGTCCGGGTCCTGCCGCAGAATCGCCCGCAGCGCGAGGGCAAAGGTCATGTCGATCTTGGCGTTGACCTGAATCTGGCTGATCCCCGGCAAATCGTATTCCACCGGATCTTCCACGGTGAGGATGTTGCTGGTGCTCGCATCCAGCCGCGCCAGCGCCGCGTAGAGGCTGGTGGTCTTGCCGCTGCCGGTCGGCCCGGTGACCAGGACGATGCCGTGGGGCTGGCGGATCAGGTGGTCGAGCTTTGCCAATACCTGCGCATCCATGCCCAAGGTTTCCAGATGCAAGCGCCCGGCCTGTTTGTCGAGCAGGCGCATCACCACCCGTTCGCCATGGCCGGTGGGCACCGTCGACACACGAATATCGATCGGCCGCCCCGCTACGCGCAAAGCGATTCGGCCATCCTGCGGCAAGCGTTTTTCGGCGATGTCGAGCTGGGCCATGATCTTGATCCGCGACACCAGCGCACCGTGCAACGCCTTGCGCGGCGAGACCACATCGCGCAGGGTGCCGTCGACGCGGTAGCGCACCACCGAATGGGTTTCGAACGGCTCGATATGAATGTCGCTGGCCTCATCGCGCGCAGCCTGGGTGAGCAAAGCGTTGATCATGCGAATCACCGGCGCGCCGTCCTGGGTGTCGAGCAGGTCGGTGATTTCCGGCATGTCCTGCATCAGCCGATCGAGATCAACCTCGTTTTCCGCAGCACCCACCACCGCCGCCGCACTGCCGGTGTCGGCGTAAGCGCTGGCGAGCAAACCGTCGAGCTCGTCATCGCGCACACGCTCCAGCCGCGTCGCACCGAACTGCCGACGCACTTCGCTGATCGACCAGCCGGCCGTTGACGGGCACACCGTCAGCACGCCATCGCACAAAAGAATGCGCTGCGCCTTGGCCCAGGCGTAAGGCAATACACTCATCACCCTTCCTCCCCGCAATCGACCGTGGCAATGGGATCCTCAGTGGCGAGGGGATTTATCCCCGTTGGGCTGCGCAGCAGACCCAAACCTTGAGAACCGGTTTCTACAGGCAAATCGCGTGTACCGGTTTCACGACTGCTGCGCAGCCGAGCGGGGATGAATCCCCTCGCCACAGTCATCATCTCAGTCAAAACCGCGTGCTCCTTTCAATCGGCACCGTGGCAATGGGATGCCCTGTGGCAATGGGATCCTCGGTGGCAATGAGATCCTCAGTGGCGAGGGGATTTATCCCCGTTGGGCTGCGAAGCAGACCCAACCCTTGAGAACCGGTTTCTCCAGGCAAATCGCGAGTACCGGTTTTACGACTGCTGCGCAGCCGAGCGGGGATGAATCCCCTCACCACAATCATCATCTCAGTCAAAACCGGGTGCTCCCTTCGATCGATGCCGTGGCAATGGGATCCTCAATGGCCATGGGTACCTCTGTGGCGAGGGGATTTATCCCCGTTGGGCTGCGAAGCAGACCCAAACCTTGAGAACCAGTTTCTCCAGGCAAATCGCGTGTACCGGTTTTACGACTGCTGCGCAGCCGAGCGGGGATAAATCCCCTCACCACAGTCATCATTTCAGTCAACACCGGGTGCTCCCTTTGATCGGCACCCTGGCAATGCGATCCCCTGTGGCAATGGAATCCTCAGTGGCAATGGGATCCCCCGTGGCGAGGGGATTTATCCCCGTTGGGCTGCGAAGCAGACCCAAACCTTGAGAAC
>NZ_RCOA01000032.1:0-54976 GCF_004307585.1 Pseudomonas sp. Sample_20
GGAGTTTTCCGTTTCGACTGCGCCGGAAGTGGGGCGAATTATAGACCTCTGGAATTCGCCGTCAACCCCCAATTTCAACTTTATTCAGATTTCAGCGTAATACGTGCAAAAGCTTTCTTGCCGGCCTGGCAAACGTGAGTCGTGCCCAGTACATATATAAAGGAGCGATCAACCACCTCACCATCGACACGCACCCCGCCAGCCGCCAACAGATCTCGCGCCGCCGCTGAGTTCTTCACCAAGCCTGCCTTATTAAGGACGGCAGCGATTGGCATATCCTCAACCGAAGACAGCTCGATCTCAGGCAAGTCATCTGGAAGTTCGCCATCCTTCATGCGGTTGCCAGCGCCTCGGTGAGCGTTCGCCGCAGCCTCTTCACCATGGAAACGCGCAACGATCTCTTCAGCGAGTTTGATTTTGATGTCACGCGGATTCGCCCCAGCTTCGACGTCAGCCCGGAATGCGTTGATTTCATCCATCGAACGGAAGCTGAGCAACTCGAAGTAACGCCACATCAGCGCATCCGGGATGGAGACCAGCTTGCTGTACATGACGCCCGGCGCTTCCTGGATACCGACATAGTTACCCAGCGACTTGGACATCTTCTTCACACCATCCAGACCTTCCAGCAATGGCATGGTCAGAATGCACTGGGCTTCCTGGCCATAACCACGCTGCAACTCACGCCCCATCAGCAAGTTGAATTTCTGATCGGTACCGCCCAGCTCGACATCGGCGCGCAGCGCGACCGAGTCATAACCCTGAACCAGCGGATAGAGGAACTCGTGAATAGCGATCGGCTGGTTGGTGGTATAGCGCTTGTCGAAGTCATCGCGCTCGAGCATGCGAGCGACGGTGTATTGCGAAGTCAGGCGAATGAAATCCGCCGGCCCCATCTTGTCCATCCAGGTGGAGTTGAAGGCAACTTCGGTTTTCGCCGGATCAAGGATTTTGAAAACCTGAGTCTTGTAGGTCTCGGCATTTTCCAGAACCTGCTCACGCGTCAGTGGCGGACGCGTGGCGCTCTTGCCACTCGGATCACCGATCATCCCGGTGAAGTCACCTATAAGGAAGATCACCTGGTGCCCCAGCTCCTGGAACTGACGCAGCTTATTAATAAGCACGGTATGACCAAGATGCAGATCCGGAGCGGTAGGGTCGAAACCAGCCTTGATACGCAGCGGCTGGCCGCGCTTGAGCTTTTCGACCAGCTCGGACTCGACCAACAGTTCTTCCGCACCACGTTTAATCAGCGCTAGCTGCTCTTCAACCGACTTCATAACAGACCCGCAAGGCTCAGATTCAAAGGGAACCAACCATACAAGAACGCGCACCAATTACAAGTTTTGCCCGGCGCACGGACACCAATCCACAGACCCGAGGTCTGTAGACTTGCTTCAGCGATGATTTGGTTATATTTTATACAGTTATTTCATCTTCATCATGTCATTCATCTTTTCCAATTCATCTATTTCAAAGTCAAAAATTACCTATGACCACAGAACCGTCTAAAGCGCCCCCGCTTTACCCGAAGACCCACCTGCTCGCCGCAAGTGGAATCGCCGCCCTTCTCAGCCTGGCGCTGCTGGTATTTCCCTCCAGCGATGTTGAAGCCAAAAAGACGACTCTGAGTCTTGAACTGGAAAGTCCTGCTGAACAACTGACACAAGATCAAGACGCTGCTGATGCCGCTCAAGCCACAAACGAGCCCGCAGCTTCGCCGTTCGCACAAATCGAAAACAGCGACGAAAACACCGCGCAAACCGCTGAAACCGCGCCAGCACCTGTAGCGCCTGCTGAGAAACCAAAAGAGCCTGGGCACCGTGAGGTCGTGGTTTCCAAAGGCGATACGCTGTCTACCCTGTTTGAAAAAGTCGGCCTACCGGCAGCCTCCGTGCACGAAATACTGGCAAGCGACAAGCAAGCCAAGCAGTTCAGCCAACTCAAGCGCGGTCAGAAACTCGAATTCGAACTCAGCCCGGAAGGCCAACTGACCAGCCTGCACAGCAAGGTCAGCGACATTGAAACCATCACCCTGACCAAGAATGACAGGGGTTATTCGTTCAACCGCGTGACTGCCAAGCCAACTGTTCGCACTGCCTACGTCCACGGTGTCATCAACAGCTCACTGTCGCAGTCCGCAGCCCGCGCCGGCCTTTCTCACAGCATGACCATGGACATGGCCAGTGTCTTTGGCTACGACATCGATTTCGCGCAGGACATTCGTCAAGGCGACGAATTCGATGTGATCTACGAGCAGAAAGTCATCAATGGCAAGGCTGTCGGCACCGGCCCGATCCTGTCGGCGCGCTTCACCAACCGCGGCAAGACTTACACCGCTGTTCGCTACACCAACAAACAAGGCAACAGCAGCTATTACACTGCCGATGGCAACAGCATGCGCAAGGCCTTCATCCGTACGCCGGTTGACTTCGCCCGCATCAGCTCGAAGTTCTCCATGGGCCGCAAGCACCCGATCCTCAACAAGATCCGCGCGCACAAAGGTGTCGACTACGCAGCGCCGCGAGGCACGCCGATTAAGGCTGCCGGTGACGGCAAAGTCCTGCTGGCCGGCCGTCGCGGTGGCTACGGCAACACTGTGATCATTCAGCACGGCAACACTTACCGTACGCTCTACGGCCATATGCAGGGCTTTGCCAAAGGCGTGAAAACCGGTGGCAGCGTCAAGCAAGGTCAAGTCATTGGCTATATCGGTACGACTGGCCTTTCCACCGGCCCGCATTTGCACTATGAGTTCCAGGTCAACGGCGTTCACGTCGATCCGCTGGGCCAGAAGCTGCCAATGGCCGATCCGATCGCCAAGTCCGAACGAGCGCGCTTCCTCGCGCAGAGCCAGCCACTGATGGCGCGCATGGATCAAGAGAAGGCCACCATGCTGGCTTCGAGCAAGCGCTAAGCCATGACCCTGTATATCGGTGTGATGTCCGGAACCAGTCTCGACGGGCTGGACATCGCCCTGATCGAGCAGACCTCGGCGATCAAACTGATCGCCACCCACTACCTGCCAATGCCTGACTCCCTGCGCGCCGAGCTGCTTGGCTTGTGCGCCAGCGGCCCCGACGAGATCGCCCGCTCGGCGATTGCCCAGCAACACTGGGTCGAACTTGCCGCGTCGGGCATTCACAGCCTACTCGCGCAACAACAACTCAAGCCCGATGCCATCCGTGCCATCGGTAGCCACGGTCAGACCATTCGCCATGAGCCGGCGCGCGGGTTTACCGTGCAGATCGGTAATCCAGCCCTGCTGACTGAGTTGACCGGTATTACCGTCGTCAGCGATTTCCGCAGTCGCGATGTCGCAGCGGGTGGCCAGGGTGCGCCTCTGGTACCAGCCTTTCACGAAGCGTTGTTTGAAGAGCGTACTGGTAACCAGGCAGTCTTGAATGTCGGCGGATTCAGCAATCTCAGCCTGATTGAGCCAAACAAACCTGTAGCCGGTTTCGACTGCGGCCCGGGAAATGTTCTGATGGACGCCTGGATTCACCGGCAACGTGGCGAAAGCTATGACCGGGACGGCAAATGGGCTGCGACCGGCAAGGTTGAACCAGCCCTGCTCACGGCACTGCTGAGCGACCCGTTCTTCGTCACCAAAGGCCCGAAAAGTACCGGCCGCGAAGTCTTCAATCTGCCATGGCTGGAACAGCATCTATCGCGTCTGCCGACTTTCGCAGCCGAAGACGTTCAGGCCACGCTGCTCGAACTGACGGCGCTGACCATCATCGAGTCGCTACAAAGCGCTCAATCAGACACTCAGGAACTGCTGGTTTGTGGCGGCGGCGCGCACAACGCCACGCTGATGAGACGTCTGGCGGATCTGCTGCCAAATACCCAAGTCGCCAGCACCGCAACTCACGGCGTTGACCCTGACTGGGTGGAAGCCATGGCCTTCGCCTGGCTTGCGCACTGCTGCCTCGAAGGCATCGCCGCCAATCGACCAAGCGTCACCGGCGCTCGCGGCCTGCGCGTACTCGGCGCCATCTACCCGGCCTAAACTTCAGATACAAAAACGCCGCAGAACCGAAAGGCTCTGCGGCGTTTTGTTGTGTGCGGTGAAGCGCGATCAGATCGAGAACGACGACCCGCAACCACAAGTCGTGGTGGCATTCGGGTTCTTGATCACGAAGCGCGAACCTTCCAGACCTTCCTGATAATCCACCTCGGCACCGGCCAGGTACTGGAAGCTCATCGGATCGACCACCAGGCTCACGCCTTCGCGCTCGACGATGGTGTCGTCATCGGCCACGTCTTCATCGAAGGTGAAACCGTATTGAAACCCTGAACAACCGCCGCCCGTAACAAATACGCGCAGCTTCAAGCGATCATTCCCCTCTTCATCGACCAGGCTCTTCACCTTGTGCGCAGCACCTTGAGTGAATTGCAAAGCCGTGGGGGTGAAGGATTCGACGCTCATGCTGACTATCTCCCGGCGTTACGCCGCCATAATGCGTGATGACGCGCATTATCCGCTTGTCCTAGAAAATTGGTCAACTATTAGAGGAGCAGCGGCAAGCTTCAAGCGGTGAGCTTCAAGCTTGCGGCTTACAGGTTGCGGCTAACGTTACGGCAGCATGCCGGCGTGTGACAGGCCGAAGCGCTCGTCCAGTCCGAACAGAATGTTCATGTTCTGCACCGCCTGGCCCGAGGCGCCCTTGACCAGATTGTCGATCACCGAGAGTACGACCACCAGATCGCCATCCTGTGGACGATGCACGGCGATGCGGCAGACGTTGGCGCCGCGCACGCTACGGGTTTCCGGGTGGCTGCCCGCAGGCATCACATCGACGAACGGTTCGTTGGCATAGCGCTTTTCGAACAGTGCCTGCAGATCCACCGAGCGATCGACCACAGTCGCGTAGAGCGTCGAATGGATACCGCGAATCATCGGCGTCAGGTGCGGGACGAACGTCAGGCCGACGTCCTTGCCCGCCGCGCGACGCAGCCCCTGGCGAATTTCCGGCAAATGACGATGACCTTTTACCGCATAGGCCTTCATGCTTTCCGACGTCTCGGAGTACAAAGAACCTACAGCCGCACCACGCCCGGCACCACTGACACCGGATTTGCAGTCGGCGATCAAACGCGATGCGTCGGCCAGACCTGCTTCCAGCAACGGCAGGAAACCCAATTGCGTTGCGGTCGGATAGCAACCCGGCACCGCGATCAGGCGCGCTTTCTTGATCTGCTCGCGATTGACTTCCGGCAGACCATAGACCGCTTCGTCCAGCAATTGCGGTGCGCCGTGTGGCTGGCCGTACCACTTGGCCCATTCATCAGCATCTTGCAGACGGAAGTCGGCGGACAGGTCGATGACCTTGGTGCCCGCCGCCAGCAGCTCGCCTGCCAAGGCGTGAGCCACACCGTGTGGCGTGGCGAAGAAAACCACATCGCAGCCGCCTAGGGTTTTCACGTCCGGCACGCTGAACGCCAGCCCGTCATAGTGACCGCGCAGGTTCGGGTACATGTCAGCCACGGCCAGACCGGCCTCGGATCGGGAAGTGATGACGACCACTTCTGCCTGCGGATGCTGTGCCAACAGACGCAGCAGTTCGACACCGGTGTAACCCGTGCCGCCGACGATACCGACCTTGACCATAAACCTGCCCTCAACGAACCCACTGGAAAGCCGTCGATAATAGGGGCCGCGCGCGCCTGCGACAACCGCCAAGGTGACGCGCGGACGCTCAAGCCTCTACTATCTGGCTACCGTGAATGAGGGAATAACCAAAAATGCTCTATCTATGGCTCAAAGCGTTTCACATTGTCAGCGTCGTCTGCTGGTTTGCCGGGCTGTTTTACTTGCCGCGCCTGTTCGTTTACCACGCGCAAAGCACCGACACGATCAGCCAGGAACGCTTCAGCGTCATGGAGCGCAAGCTGTATCGCGGCATCATGGGCCCGGCGATGATCGCCACGCTGATCTTCGGTGGCTGGCTGATCTACCTTAATCCATCAATCTTCAGCCAGGGCGGCTGGATTCACGCAAAACTGACTCTGGTCGTATTGCTGATCGGCTACCACCACATGTGCGGCGCGCAGGTAAAACGCTTTGCCCGTGGCGAAAACACCCGCAGCCATGTCTTTTATCGCTGGTTCAATGAAGTGCCGGTTCTGATATTGCTGGCTATCGTAATTCTGGTCGTGGTCAAGCCGTTCTAACTTCAACCAATACAGATCCTCGGGGTGTTCTCAATGTCGCTGCCCGCTCTGCTCGAACAACGTCTGCGTCTGCCCGTCGTGGCGGCGCCGATGTTTCTGATCTCCAATCCGGAACTGGTGCTCGCCTGCTGCCGCAACGGCGTGGTCGGCAGCTTTCCGGCTCTGAACCAACGCGAAAGCAGTGGGTTCAAGGCTTGGCTGGAACAGATCGAAGCGGGCCTGGCGACGCTGGATAATCCGGCCCCTTATGCGGTGAACCTGATTGTTCACCACAGCAACCCGCGCCTTCAGGCGGATCTGGACATTTGCGTCGAGCATAAGGTGCCGATCGTTATCACCAGCCTCGGCGCGGTGAAGGAACTGGTCGACGCGGTGCACAGCTACGGCGGTCTGGTGTTTCACGACGTGACCACGCGGCGCCATGCCGAGAAAGCCGCTGAAGCCGGTGTCGACGGGCTGATTGCCGTCGCGGCCGGCGCCGGCGGGCACGCCGGCACCTGGAGTCCGTTTGCGCTGATTGCCGAGATCCGTGAGTTTTTCGACAAGACGCTGTTGCTTGCAGGATGTTTGAACCACGGCCATGAGATTCTCGCCGCACAGTTGCTCGGCGCGGATTTGGCCTACTTCGGTACGCGATTTATCGGCACCACCGAAAGTCACGCGCCTGACGCTTATAAAGAAATGCTGCTGACAGCCAAGGCTGCCGACATCATTCATACTCCAGCGGTGTCGGGAGTGCCGGCGAGTTTCATGCGCCAGAGTCTGGAGGCGGCCGGTTTCGACATGGCGGCCCTGCAAGGCAAGGGCGAGGTCAATTTCGGCGACAAGCTCAAGCCGATCAACGATGAAGCCAAAGCCTGGAAGACCGTGTGGTCGGCGGGTCAGGGTGTTGGCCAGATTGGTGATCTGCCAAGCGTGGAGCAGTTGATCGCCCGGCTCGACGCTGAATATCGTCAGGCTCAGGCGCGCGCCGCACAGCTGCCGGAACGCTGGCCGCGCTGAGCAATACCCCCGGCCAGTCGCTGTCAGACTAGCCTTGAACTGACTACTGCAAACCCAATCGCGACAAGGATGCCTCGGCCATGAGCGACACCCGTTACAAGATCGTCTTCGACGGCGCGCTACAGCCCGGCGTCGACCTCACCACCGCCAAACTGAATCTGGCGGATCTGTTCAAAAGCGATGTGGCCGCCATCGAGCGCCTGTTCAATGGCCGCACCGTCGCTCTCAAACGTGATTTATCTCACAGCGATGCGCAGACGTATCTGCAGGCGTTGAACAAAACCGGGATCGATGCGCGGATCGAGGCGGAAACCGCCATCGAGCTGAATCTCGCGGATGTCCACGATAACCCTGCAGCGGTGGCGGAACCGGACTCGCCTTACGCCCCACCGCGCGCCAATGTCGGTGAAGCTCTGCCGCCATTCGCCACGCTCAAGCCATTCAGCGTCGAAGGCCGGATCGGTCGCCTGCGTTTTCTGGCCTGGACCATGGTCTTGAGCCTGGTGACCTTGCCCATCGTCGGTGTGTTTGCCTTGATTGCCTTAGGCCTGGTCAGCGGCGATTCAACCACCGGCCTGATCCTCGGCGGCATTCTGGCGGTCTTCCTGTTCATTGGCTTCATGATCGTCAGCATTCTGTTCAGCGTTCAGCGCCTGCACGATATCGGCTGGTCGGGCTGGCTGTGGCTGTTGAATCTGGTGCCGTTCGTGGGCAGTTTTTTCCCGCTGGTGATGATGGTTGTGCCCGGCAATACCGGCGCCAACCGCTATGGGCCGCCACCGCCACCGAACAGCACGGCGGTCAAAGTGCTGTGCTCGTTGTGGATCGTATTCTTCGCACTGATTTTTGCCGGAGGCCTTCTTGGCGGCTTCTCGGCTGTGCAGGAAGAATATGAAAGCAATCTGGAGAGCAGCTATGACAGCGGCTCGGTGACCACCGACGAAGTTGAGGTCGTCGAACCGCCAGTGATTTCCGCCGACGAGGCAGCCGAACCGGCGCAGGCCCCTGTAGACTCTGCGCAAGAATGAACAGCGCTCCCTGCCGCGACAACCGCGTCGCCGGCGCGGAGCTGTTGCGATGGAGAACTGCATGACCCGTTACGCTCTGATCACTGGCGCTTCCAGCGGCATCGGCCTGGCCATGGCCGAAGCGCTGGCCCGGCGCGGCCGCAGCCTGATTCTGGTGGCACGACAGCGTGATCAGCTGGAAAGTATCGCCATCGAGCTGACCCAGCGTTTCGATGTCGAAGTATTGTTTCGTGCCTGCGATCTCGGCGAACCGTTGCGCCTGTCGGGCTTTTTGCTGGAGCTGGAAGAAGGCGACCGGCAGATCGATCTGCTGGTCAATTGCGCAGGCATCGGCACCTGCGGACCATTCCTCGCGCAGGACTGGATGACCGAGCAGGACCTCATCGAGGTCAATATCCTCGCCCTCACACGCCTCTGCCATGCGCTGGGTAACAGCATGGCACTGCTGGGTGGCGGGCAGATCCTCAATGTCGCCTCGGTGGCTGCGTACAGCCCCGGCCCATGGATGAGCACGTACTACGCCAGCAAAGCCTATGTGCTGCATTTTTCCGAAGCCTTGCGCGTGGAGCTCAAACAAAGCGGCGTGAAAGTCTCCGTGCTGTGCCCTGGCCCGACGCGCACACCGTTCTTCCGTACCGCACAGATGAGTAGCGAAAAGATCGAAAGCAGCCACTCGCTGATGAGTCCGGAAGAAGTGGCACTGCATGCCGTACGCGCAATGGATAAAAACCGCGCCATCATCATTCCGGGACGACGCAACCGCTGGCTGGCGTTCCTGCCGCGGCTGGGTTCGCGCTGGCTCAATCGCACCATCGTCGGCATGATCAACAAAGCTTACTGCCCCCGCTAGGAAGACGACTTCGAAGCGGTACACTCGATTCAGCCCAACTCAACGGAGAAACAGCAGTGGATACTCTGTTCACCAAGATCATCAACCGGGAAATCCCGGCCAAGATCATTTACGAGGACGACCAGGTTCTGGCCTTCCACGACATCGCCCCACAGGCTCCGGTGCACTTTCTGGTGATCCCGAAAAAACCGGTGCGCACGCTCAACGACCTGACCGAAGACGACAAGGCGCTGGCCGGGCACATCCTGTTCACCGCGCAGCGTCTGGCGCTGGAACTGGGTTGCGAAGAGGGCTTCCGCGTGGTGATGAACTGCAATGAACTTGGCGGGCAGACTGTCTATCACATCCATATGCACGTGCTGGGGCAGCGCCAGATGAACTGGCCGCCGGGCTGATTGGCGACAACCAACTGTGGGAGCGAGCCTGCTCGCTCCCACAAAGAGCAAAATCAGCGGCCAATGACCCAGCGCAAACCCTCGACGGCCGATTCGGTTAAACTGGCCGCCGAGATTCTTCCCGGAGGTCAGCATGACTACCCAACGTCACTACTCGCCCATAGACCGTCTGCTGCTGCAAGCCGATGCCGCGATGCGCACCCTGTTGCCCTTCAGTGGCCAGCCGTACCGCCCGTCGCCAGCGATTCTGCAGCCGGATATGCAAATGAGCGATGAAGACACCCGCCATGTCGCCGGTCTGATGCGCATCAACCATACCGGCGAAGTCTGCGCCCAAGCGCTGTATCAGGGACAGGCGCTGACCGCAAAGTTGCCGCAGGTACGCGCAGCCATGGAGCACGCGGCTGAAGAAGAGATCGATCATCTGGTCTGGTGTGAACAGCGCATCCATCAGTTGGGCAGCCACACCAGCGTGCTGAATCCACTGTTTTACGGCATGTCGTTCGGTATCGGCGCGGTTGCCGGGCTGATCAGCGACAAGGTCAGCCTTGGTTTCGTAGCGGCGACCGAGCATCAGGTCTGCAAGCACTTGAACGAACATCTGGAGCAATTGCCGGCCGAGGACGAAAAGTCCCGGGCAATTCTTGAGCAGATGCGCATCGATGAAGAACACCATGCGGAAAGTGCGTTGGATGCGGGCGGATTTCGTTTTCCGGCGCCAGTGAAGTTCGGCATGAGTTTGTTGGCGAAGGTGATGACCAAGAGTACTTATCGGATCTGAGATCTGTGTCGGTGCTGATGACCTCTTCGCGAGCAGGCTCGCTCCCACAGGGGTTTTGTGTGAGGCATGAAAAAGGCGACCAGGAGGTCGCCTTTTTTGTGTCCGGGAATCTTAGGTCGGCATGTTGCGCGCGTAGAAGATTTCCAGCATTTCGTGTTTCACACGGTCGGTCACCTGAGCACGCTGCTCGGGCGAGAGGTTGCTGGTGGCGTCGCCGAACAGGTAGTTATCCAGTTCGAAGTTCTTCAGCAGCATTTTGGTGTGGAACAGGTTTTCCTGGTACACGTTCACGTCGGTCATCTGGTACGCGTCGCGGGTGTCTTCGGAGAGGTAGTTCTGGATCGAGTTGATCTCGTGGTCGATGAAGTGTTTGTTGCCTTCAACGTCACGGGTGAAGCCGCGCACACGGTAATCCACGGTCACGATGTCCGAATCGAACTGGTGAATGAGGAAGTTGAGCGCTTTGAGCGGTGAAATGACACCACAAGTCGACACGTCGATATCCACACGGAAGGTCGCAATACCGTCGTCCGGATGGATTTCCGGATAGGTGTGCACCGTGATGTGGCTCTTGTCGAGGTGGGCCAGAATGATTTCGGGCAACGGGCCCGGCGATTCTTCGATCTGGCTGTCAGTCGGGGTCACCGGCTCTTCCGAAATCAGAATCGTGACGCTGGCGCCCTGGGGTTCATAGTCCTGACTGGCGATGTTCAGGATGTTGGCACCAATGATCTCGACAACTTCTGTGAGAATCTGCGTCAGGCGTTTCGCGTTGTACTCTTGATTGATGTACTCGACGTAAGCCTGCTGGTCTTGCGGGGTCTCCGCGTAGCAGATGTCATAGATGTTGAAGCTCAAGGTCTTTGTCAGGTTATTGAACCCGTGGAGCTTGAGTTTGCTTTTCACCGTTAAAAACTCTCTATGTATGCGGCGCGGCCGCGTGATCAAGCATGCCCGTCAAGTGCGAACAACGCACCTGCGTAGGACGGTTAACACCTCTTCGCGATGGCGATTTTGGTTATCTGTTCAGGCGGATGACCTGTCGGCTGACCGATCACTGCCCTGAAAAAAGTGGCGCATTATGCAGACGTCAGCGGGGGATCGCCAGAGTCTGCACTGCTTTTATGATAGTTGAATGTCGGTTCAGCCGAGTTCAACGATTTCATAGTCGTGGGTAATCGCCACGCCAGCCGCGCCGAGCATGATCGACGCCGAGCAATACTTCTCGGCCGACAGCTCGATGGCGCGCTTGACCTGAGCTTCTTTCAGGCCCCGGCCCTTGACCACGAAGTGCATGTGGATCTTGGTAAAGACCTTGGGATCCTCAGTCGCACGCTCGGCGTCGAGGAAGGCTTCGCAGCTTTCAACGGCCTGGCGCGACTTCTTCAGGATGCTGACCACGTCGAAGTTGCTGCAACCGCCGACACCCAGCAAGAGCATTTCCATCGGGCGAACCCCGAGATTACGCCCACCGGCATCTGGCGGGCCGTCCATCACCACGACATGACCGCTGCCGGATTCGCCGAGGAACATGGCTTCGCCAGCCCATTGGATGCGTGCCTTCATCGCCCAGACTCCACTGTAAAAAAAGGGTCGCCAGCTTAGCACAGCGCTTTGTCCCGACAGGAACGACGTCCTAGGACGGATGCTTTTTGACTGTAGGTAATTTCTCGAATTTTCGACGAAGTGTCTGGTAAGCTGGCGCCAATTCGCTGGCGCCAATTCGTCAGCCCTGTAGCGACCGCCTTCAGCGCCTCATAAAAACTCAAACATCACCGTGCAGTCTTTTCGGGATACAACCATGGTTGCTATTACCCCCACACCCAAAATCAAGAACATCGACAAGCTGTTGATGCATTGCCAGCGCCGGCGTCATGCGGCCAAGAGCAATATAATCTGCGCCGGGGATCGCTCGGACACGCTGTTTTTCATCATCAAAGGCTCGGTCACCATCCTCATCGAAGACGACGATGGTCGCGAGATGATCATCGCTTACCTGAACGCCGGAGATTTCTTCGGCGAACTGGGTCTGTTCGAGCAGGCAGGTCAGGAGCAGGAACGCAGCGCCTGGGTGCGGGCCAAGGTCGAATGCGAAACTGCGGAAATCAGTTACGCCAAGTTCCGCGAGTTATCGCAGCAGGATCCAGACATTCTTTACGCCCTCAGCGGACAAATCGCACAACGCCTGCGCAACACCACGCGCAAAGTCGGCGACCTGGCGTTTTTCGACGTCACCGGCCGCGTCGCCCGCTGCCTGCTGGAGCTGTGCAAACAGCCAGACGCCATGACCCATCCGGACGGCATGCAGATCAAAGTCACCCGTCAGGAAATCGGTCGGATTGTCGGTTGTTCGCGAGAAATGGTCGGCCGCGTGCTCAAGGATCTTGAAGAACGCAATCTGGTCGACGTGAAGGGCAAGACCATGGTGGTCTTCGGTACGCGCTAAGCTCGTAAATCAGGCACTGTAAATCTGCGCCAGCATCAAACGAAACAATTCATCGAGACGCGCCAACGCCTGTGGCGCGTTGAATTTCTCATGCAGGGCGATGTGGCTTTGCGCCCTCACCCGCTGCTCCAGACCGCAGGCTTCGTTGAAGCGATTGACCGCGGCAACCATCGCTTCACGCTCGTCATCCATCAGCATTGCACCGTGCACCAGCCCCACTGGACGCTGGCCGCCCTGACTCTGGCGCCAGCGCTGGGCGGTGCCGACCATCTTGCGACCGTCGAGATTGACGTTGAAACGGCCGTCGCAGAATGCGCCGTCGATTTCCCCGACTGACGACGTGCCACCCAACTCATCCAGCAACTGACAGATCGGATCGCACAAACGACGGTAGCCGGTTTCGATGCGGTTTAGATCGCCTTCGCTGCGAGACGGGGCATATACCAAGGCAATGTTGACGGTCGCAGCGGATTGCGGGACGGGCTCACCGCCGGTTTCACGCAACAGCACCGGCCAGCCAGCAGCAGCGGAAACTTCGCAGGCGTGGTCGAATTGCGCGAGACGGTTGAGGCGGCGCGGCATGACTAGCGCGCGGTCGGTGGGTTGCCAGAACAGCAGGCCAAATTCGGCGTCGCCAGAGCAGACCGAGGCCAGCAAGTCCTGTTCGGCTTGCAGGCCGGATTCGATGGTCAGCGGGGTTGGCAGCGACATGGTGAGCTCCGGCAAGTTGAGTCTCTTTAGCGGATTCGAAGGCCCCTTCGCGAGCAGGCTCGCTCCCACAGGGGGAAATGCATTCCAAATGTGGGAGCGAGCCTGCTCGCGAATGAGGTCGACTCGGTCAGTCGAGGGTCGAACCGCTGATCGGCACACCACGCTCCGGAAAGAACAGGCGCTGCAATTCAATGCCCGGATTTTCCGCGCGCATGAACGCCTCGCCGACCAAGAACGAGTACACATCGCTGATTTCCATCAGCTCGACGTCGGCCCGATTGAGGATGCCGCTCTCGGTGATCACCAGGCGATCGCGCGGGATGCGCGGCAGCAGGTCGAGGGTGGTTTCCAGACTGACGTCGAATGTGTGCAGGTTGCGGTTGTTGACCCCGACCAACGGCGTGTCGAGCGTCTTCAGCGCGCGCTCCAGCTCGTCACCGTCGTGCACTTCCACCAACACGTCGAGACCGACGCCTTTGGCCACGGCGGCCAGCTCGGCCATTTTAACGTCGTCCAGTGCGGAGACGATGAGCAGCACGCAATCGGCGCCCAGCGCGCGGGCTTCAACGATCTGGTACGGATCGATCATGAAATCCTTGCGGATCACCGGCAATTTGCAGGCGGCGCGCGCCTGTTGCAGATAGGCGTCAGCACCCTGGAAATAATCGATGTCGGTCAGCACCGACAGACACGTGGCCCCACCCTTCTCGTAGCTCTTGGCAATGTCGGCCGGGACGAAGTCTTCGCGGATCACGCCTTTGCTCGGCGAAGCCTTTTTGATTTCGGCAATCACGGCCGGTTGCTTCTTCTTCGCTTGTGCCAGCAATGCCTGGGCAAAACCACGGGGTGCATCGGCCGCCTTGGCCAGACTTTCCAGCTCGCTCAGGCTGACCCGGGCGCTGCGCTCGGCGACTTCCTCAACCTTGCGCGCCAGAATGTTTTCCAGAACCGTCGGTACACTCATCCTTCATTCTCCACTTTGAATACCGCGGTAAAGGCACCCAGCTCCTCGAGCTTTTCCCGAGCGAGGCCGGTGTGCAGCGCGTCGTGCGCCAGCTCCACACCTTGTTTCAGACTGCTTGCCAGGTCGGCGGCGTACAGCGCCGCACCGGCATTGAGCACAATCATCTCGGCAGCTTTCTGACCGTTTTCCGTCTTGCGCTTGCCAAGGGCATCACGGATCAGCGCCAGCGATGCTTCCGGGCCTTCGACCGACAGACCGTGCAGGCTCTGGCTCTTCATGCCGAGGTCTTCCGGTTCGACCCAATACTCAGTGATTTCGTTGTTCTTCAGCTCGGCAACAAAGGTCGGCGCGGCGAGGCTGAATTCGTCCAGGCCGTCCTTCGAGTGCACGACCAGAACGTGTTTGCTGCCCAGTCGCTGCAAGACTTCGGCCAATGGCCGGCACAGCGTCTGGGTGAATACGCCGACGACCTGATGCTTCACACCGGCCGGATTCGTAAGCGGGCCGAGCATGTTGAACAGCGTGCGCAGGCCGAGTTCGCGGCGCGGGCCGGCGGCGTACTTCATCGCTTTGTGGTGAGTCTGGGCGAACATGAAACCGATGCCGACGTTGTCGATGCAGCGCGCGACCTGCACCGGGGTCAGGTTCAAATAAATGCCGGCAGCTTCCAGCAGATCGGCGCTGCCGCTCTTGCCGGACACTGCGCGGTTGCCGTGCTTGGCGACGGTGCAACCGGCGGCTGCGAC
Source organism: Pseudomonas sp. Sample_20 (assembly GCF_004307585.1). Lineage (NCBI taxonomy): Bacteria > Pseudomonadati > Pseudomonadota > Gammaproteobacteria > Pseudomonadales > Pseudomonadaceae > Pseudomonas > Pseudomonas sp. Sample_20. The sequence continues at coordinate 15,101 of NZ_RCOA01000032.1, forward strand.
AACAAAGGAAGACGCGGTCGATACGTTGAAGATATTCGCACCGTCACCGCCGGTGCCGACCACATCGACCACGCCGTCGAGGGTTTTCAGCTCGACCTGATCTGCCAGCTCACGCATCACCGACACCGCGCCGACGATTTCGTCGATGCTCTCGCTCTTCATGCGCATGGCCATCATGAACGCGCCGATCTGCGCTTCGGTGCACTGACCGGTCATGATTTCGCGCATCACATCGCGCATTTCATCGGTGCTGAGGTCGAGGTGTTCGACGATACGGCTGAGGGCTGTCTTGATGTTCATGGGAAGTCCTTAGCGCGTGCCGCCGGTTTGTTTGAGGAAGTTGGCAAACAATTCATGACCCTGCTCGGTGAGGATCGATTCGGGGTGGAACTGTACGCCCTCGATGTTCAGGGTCTTGTGACGCAGGCCCATGATCTCGTCGACCGAGCCGTCATCGTGCTGGGTCCATGCGGTCAGCTCGAGGCAATCGGGCAGGCTGTCGTGCTTGACGATCAGCGAGTGATAACGGGTAACGGTGAGCGGATGATTGAGGCCGGCAAACACGCCCTTGTCCTCGTGGAATACCGGGCTAGTCTTACCGTGCATGACTTGGCGGGCTCGCACCACATCACCGCCGAAGGCCTGGCCGATGGACTGGTGGCCGAGGCAGACGCCGAGGATCGGCAGTTTGCCGGCGAAGTGCTTGATCGCGTCGATGGAAACGCCCGCCTCGGTGGGCGTGCACGGCCCCGGGGAAACCACGATGCGCTCGGGATTCAGCGCTTCGATTTCGGCGATGGTCAGTTCGTCGTTGCGCACCACTTTGACCTCGGCACCCAGCTCGCCGAGGTATTGCACAACGTTGTAGGTAAAGGAGTCGTAGTTGTCGATCATCAGCAACATGGCGTTTCGAACCTCTTGAATTCTGACTTGATGACAGCCTTCAGATGACTTGCCCGCGGGTGGCTGCGCGATGTCGGACGCGCACAGGGCGCCAGCACAGCGGCATTTCAAACAGACAAGGAAGGCAAAGCGATACAGATCCGGCGGAGCCGGCAGAGAAGATTCAGGCGCGCCAACGCCAGCGGGCGTGTGCCTTGATGACTTGATCCAGAAGTTTGCTGGTGATCAACACGGGGAAGGTCTCGTTCATACGTTCCGGCACAGTAACTTAGCTGGGCGGAGCACGCAATATGGCGGGGCCTGCGGGTTATAAAACGGCAGAGGGATTCACGACCGATGGCAAAACGCCGAACGTTTTTGGTACTGTCGTTTCGTTCACCTACAACAATAAATAAACGGACTTGCTCATGATCAGACAGACGTTGTTTGTACCGCTGGCCAGCTGCTTGCTCGCACTCGCTTGCGCTCAGGCCAATGCAGCGCCCAATCCTTATTCCAGTTTCATTGTGTTCGGCGACAGCCTCAACGATGCCGGCACATTCGCCGACACCGGCGGCCCGGCGGGCTCCACCGAGCGTTACACCAACCGCACCGGGCCGGTGTATCAGGATGGCAGCGGCGAAGTTTTTTCATTGAATTCCACCCAGTTGCTCGGCGGCCGCCTGGGCTTTTCGCCCGACCAGACAGCCTCTTCCAGCTCCGCAGTGCGCGCGGAAAACGGCCAGCCTGACGGCAACAACTGGGCGGTCGGTGGCTATCGCACCGACCAGATTCTCGACTCGATCACCACCCAATCGGCCACCGGTGAACGCACCCGCGCCGGATACCTGCCGTCGAACGGCTTCCGCGCCGACCCGAACGCACTGTATTACATTTCCGGTGGCGGCAACGACTTCCTCCAGGGCCGCATTCTCAGCCTGCCCCAGGCCAACGCCGCAGCCGATCGACTGGCCGATAGCGTGCAGACCCTGCAGACCGCTGGCGCCAAATACGTGATGGTCTGGCTGCTGCCCGACGTGGGCCTGACACCTGCTCTGAACGGCACGCCGCTGCAAGCGTTCAGCAGCACCCTCGCCAACCAGTTCAACAGTCAGTTGGTGACGCGCCTGCAAGGCATCGACGCCGAAGTGATTCCTTTGAACATTCCGGTGCTGCTCTCGGAAGTCTTCGCCGACCCGGGGCGCTTTGGCCTGGCTACCGACCAGAACCTCACCGCCACCTGCTTCAGTGGCAATAGCTGCACGGAAAACGCCCGCTACGGGATCAACAGCGCCACGCCGGATCCGACCAAACTGATCTACAACGATGGCGTACACCCGACCGAATCCGGGCAAAAACTGATCGCCGATTACGCCTATTCGCTGTTGGCTGCACCGTGGGAATTGAGCCTGCTACCTGAAATGGCCCACGGCACCGTGCGTGCGCATCAGGATGAATTGCGCAACCAATGGCAGGCAGACTGGGAGAACTGGCAAGCGGTCGGCCAATGGCGTGCGATTGTCTCGGCCGGCGGACAGCATCTGGATGTCGACAGCCAAAGCAGCGGCGCCAGCGCCGATGGCAGCGGTTACAACCTCAACGTCGGCGGCAGCTATCGCTTGAACGAGGCCTGGCGCGTGGGCGTGGCGGCCGGTTTGTACCGACAGAATCTCGAGGCCGGGCACAACGATTCCGACTACAAACTCAACAGCTACATGGCCACCGCGTTCGCCCAGTTCCAGCAGAACCGCTGGTGGGCCGACGCGGCGCTGACCGGCGGCAAACTCGACTACGACAACCTCAAGCGCAAGTTCGACCTCGGCGCCAGCGAGGGCGCGGAGAAAGGCGATACCGACGGCAGCCTATGGGCGTTCAGCACGCGCCTGGGCTATGACATTGCGCAACCGGGCAGCCAATGGCATCTGTCGCCGTTTGTCAGCGCCGATTACGCCAGTGTCGATGTCGACGGTTACTCGGAAAAGAGCAACCGCGCCACCGCGCTGACCTTCGATGACCAGAGCCGCGATTCGAAACGCCTGGGACTGGGGATTCAAGGCAAGTACAACTTCACCGCGCAAACCCAGGTATATGGCGAATACGCTCACGAGCGTGAGTACGAAGATGACGTGCAGAAGGTCAACATCGCCCTCAATACCCTGCCGGCCAATGACTTCACCCTTGAAGGCTACACACCGGCAAGTCACCTGAACCGCTTGAGCCTGGGTGTCAGTCACAAGCTGACGGCGGATCTGGCGCTGCGTGGGGGGTATACGTTCCGCAAGGATGATGACTTCAAGCAGCAGGGCCTGAATGTCGGGGTTGTGCTGGATTTCTGAGTCGTAGATGCAAAAAAGCGGCGCCTGTCAGGGCGCCGCTTTTTTTTATGCCTCAACACAAAACCTAATGTGGGAGCGAGCCTGCTCGCGAAAGCGCTGGGTCAGTCAGCATCAACGGTGACTGACTCACCTCTTCGCGAGCAGGCTCGCTCCCACATGGGAAATTGCGTGTCAGGCGTCCGGGGTCTGCTCGGCCAGGGCCACGGCGCGGAACATCGCGCGGCGTTTGTTCAGGGTTTCTTCCCATTCCAGCGCCGGCACCGAGTCGGCAACGATGCCGCCGCCGGCCTGCACGTGCAGCTCGCCGTTCTTGATCACCGCCGTGCGAATGGCAATGGCGGTGTCCATGTTGCCGTTCCAGGCGAAGTAACCGACCGCACCGCCGTATACGCCACGCTTGACCGGCTCGAGTTCGTCGATGATTTCCATCGCGCGAATCTTCGGTGCGCCGGACAAAGTACCCGCCGGCAGAATTGCTCGCAGTGCGTCCATCGCGGTCAGGCCAGACTTCAACTGGCCGGTGACGTTGGAGACGATGTGCATCACATTGGAATAACGCTCGATGACCATTTTCTCGGTGAGCTTCACCGAACCGATTTCCGAAACGCGCCCGGTATCGTTGCGGCCCAGATCGATCAGCATCAAGTGCTCGGCGATCTCCTTGTCATCCGAGAGCAGGTCCTGCTCCAGCGCCACATCGGCTTCTTCAGTGGCGCCGCGTGGGCGCGTGCCGGCGATCGGGCGCACGGTGATCAGGTTGTCTTCGACGCGCACCAGCACTTCCGGCGAGCTGCCGACGACGTGGAAATCGCCGAAGTTGAAGAAGTACATATACGGCGTCGGGTTGAAGCAACGCAGCGCGCGATACAGATCGATCGGCGCAGCCTTGAAGTCGATCGACATGCGCTGCGACGGCACCACCTGCATGCAGTCGCCGGCGAGGATGTATTCCTTGATGGTGTCGACGGCTTTTTCGTAATCGTCCTGAGTGAAGCTCGAACGGAACACCGGATCGGCCGATTGCTGTTTGCTGAAATCCAGGCCACGACGCGGGGTGATCGGCTGACGCAGTTGCTCGAGCAGTTCCTGCAACCGCGCCTGGCCTTGCTCGAAGGCATCGGCCTGCGCAGGGTCGGCGAGGACGATCGCGTGCATCTTGCCGGCCAGGTTGTCGAACACCACAACGGCGTCGGAAACCATCAGCAGAATGTCCGGCACGCCCAGCGGATCCGGGTTCGGGCATTTGCCCAGACGCTTCTCGACATAGCGCACACAGTCGTAACCGAAGTAACCGACCAGTCCACCGTTGAAGCGCGGCAGGCCGGCGATGGTCGGCACGTTGTAGCGCGCCTTGAAGGTTTCGACGAACGCCAGCGGGTCTTCAACCTCGTGGCTTTCGGTCTCGACGCCATCCACGGTGATGCTGACGTGATGGTCGTGGACTCGCAGCACGGTGCGGCACGGCAGGCCGATGATCGAGTAACGGCCCCATTTTTCGCCGCCCTGCACCGATTCGAGCAGGTAGGAGTTGGGCTGGTCGGCCAGTTTCAGGTAGATCGACAGCGGCGTGTCGAAGTCGGCCAGGGTTTCGCAAGCCAACGGGATGCGGTTGTAGCCGTCAGCGGCCAGACGCAGGAATTCTTCGCGATTCATAAGGTGCCTCGTGGTGTGAGGTGCAATCAATCAGGTATGCAAACGCGCCGGCACGGCCGGCCAGAATCAGTCAGGCGCGCCAACGCCAACGGGCCAGGGCCTTGATGACTTTCATCCAGAGTTTGCGAGTGACCACCACGATGGCGTTTCCAGAAGGGGGTTGAACAGCGTCGGGCAACGTTATCCCACCGGCCAGATCCAGGCAACCGGGAATTAGTTTGCGCAAATCGTCGATCACCAGTGCCGGCGATTCCTCGGCAATCGGCCGGCCATGGTTGTAGCCATAACTCAGCGCCACACACTTGACCCCCGCTGCTTTCGCCGCCTGCACATCGCTGCGCGAGTCGCCGACGAACAACGATTGCGAGGCCGGAATGTTGGCCATTTTCATTACGAAAAACAGCGCCGCCGGGTCAGGCTTCTTCTGGGGCAGGGTATCGCCGCCGATGATCCACTTGAAGTAGCGCCCGATCTTCATCTGATCGAGCAGAGGCGCGACGAAGCGCTCCGGCTTGTTGGTGATCAACGCCATGGCCACGCCTTGCTTGTGCAGCCACTTGAGCGTGTCGCGCACACCGGGATAGACCACAGTCAGTTCATGGCTGGCGCCGTACGCCTCCATGAAAATCTCCAGTGCGCGCTCGGCTTCAGCGTCGTCCACTGCCGCGTGATCGATGCCACCCGCCAAGGCCCGACGCACCAGCACCGGCGCGCCATTGCCGACCCATTCGCGCACCGCTTCGATACCCGCCGGCGGACGGCCGAGGGAGAGCAGCATGGTGTCCACCGCCGCTGCCAGGTCGGGAACCGAATCGATCAGCGTGCCATCCAGATCGAACATCACCAACCGTGGCAGTTGCCCCGGGAACAACTGCTCAAAACCGCTCATGGGCGTGCCAGTGCCAGTTCGGAACGCATCTTGTCGATGACTTCCTGATAGTTCGGCGCGTTGAAAATGGCCGAGCCGGCGACGAAGGTGTCAGCACCAGCAGCGGCAATTTCGCGGATGTTGTTGACGTTGACGCCGCCGTCGATTTCCAGGCGGATGTCGCGACCGGAAGCGTCGATGATCGCCCGCGCTTCACGCAATTTGTCGAGGGTGCCGGGGATGAACTTTTGCCCGCCGAAGCCCGGGTTGACGCTCATCAGCAGGACCATGTCGACCTTGTCGATCACGTACTTGAGCACGTCCAGCGGAGTCGCCGGATTGAACACCAGACCGGACTTGCAGCCGCCTTCTCGGATCAGCTGCAGCGAGCGATCGACGTGCAAAGTGGCTTCCGGGTGGAAGGTGATGTAGGTCGCGCCGGCTTCGATGAAATCGCCGACGATGCGGTCCACCGGGCTGACCATCAGGTGCGCGTCGATCGGCGCGGTGACGCCGTACTTGCGCAGCGCCGCACAGACCATCGGGCCGATCGTCAGGTTCGGTACGTAGTGGTTGTCCATGACATCGAAGTGGACGAAGTCGGCGCCGGCGGCGAGAACGTTGTCTACTTCCTCGCCGAGGCGGGCGAAGTCGGCGGAGAGGATCGACGGAGCAATTACGAAGGGCTGCATGACGCACCTGTGCTGAGCTAAATCACGATGGCGCGCATTGTATACCTCAAGTTTCCACACGCGCACCGGGACGGCGATGATTGGGTTGTGCCATGAGCCCTCAGCGACCGCGCCTCAGTAAGCCGCGCGGTAGATCTTCTCGATGTCGCCGGCGCTGAGTTTGCGCGGGTTGTTGCGCATCAAGCGCTCGATGCCGGCGGCCTCCACGGCCATCGCCGGAATTGCTTCCTCAGGTACGCCGAAACTGCGCAGCCCGGCAGGGATTTCCACCGCCGCGCACAGGTCGGTCATGGCCTCCACGGCTTTGTCCGCAGCTTCGCTGGCGCTCAGATGAGCGGTCTTCACGCCCATGGCTTCGGCGATATCCTGCATGCGTTCGACACAGGCCATTTTGTTCCAGGTCATCACATAGGGCAGCAGCAAGGCGTTGCTGACGCCGTGGGCAATGTTGAAGCGCCCGCCCAGCGGATACGCCAACGCATGCACCGCACCCACCCCGGCGTTACCGAACGCCATACCGGCCATGAGGCTGGCGGTGGCCATGTCTTCGCGCGCTTGCAGGTTGGCGCCGTTGGCGTAGGCCTTGGGCAAGGCGCTGGCGATCAGCTTGATCGCGCCAATGGCGAGGGAATCGGTGATCGGCGAGGCATTCACCGACAGGTAGGATTCGATGGCGTGCACCAGTGCATCGACACCACTGGCGGCGGTAACGCTGCGCGGACAGGTCAGGGTCATTTGCGGACTGACCAGCGCCACGTCCGGCAACAGATAGTCGCTGACGATGCCTTTCTTCAACTGCGCGACCTTGTCCGAGAGGATCGCCACGTTGGTCACTTCAGAGCCGGTGCCGGCGGTGGTCGGGATGGCGATCAGCGGCGGGCCTTTGCGCGGCACCTGATCGACGCCGAACAGATCTTCCAGTGCGCCGTGATATCCGGCGTAGGCGGCGACACTTTTGGCAATATCGATGGCGCTGCCGCCCCCGAGGCCGATCAAACCGTCATGCCCGCCTTCGCGATAGGCGCGCATGCAGTCTTCGACGATGGCGATTTCCGGATCGGGCAGCACACGGTCGAAAATCTCGTACTCGCGCCCGCCGAGTTGCACCAGCGCCAGCTCGACGGTGCCGGATTTGACCAGCGCGGCGTCGGTGACGATCAACGGGTTGTCGATGTCGAGGCGGGTGAGTTCGGCGGCCAGTTGTTCGATGGCTGCGGCGCCGGTGATCAGTTTGTGAGCGATTTTGAACTGGGACAGACTCATGGTGCGCAGCCTCTTATAGATGTGGGAGCTGGGCACAAGATTAGCTGGGGATTTGGGGTTGTCTGCTATTCAGGGTGTGAATGGTTGATCGGATAGGAAGATCAAGAGCCCCTCACCCTAACCCTCTCCCGGAGGGAGAGGGGACTGACCGGGTTGTACTCTCGAAATACATCGACCTGAATTACCGAGTCGAACTTCGGCCGCGAAAGCCACGAAGATCTGCTCCCTTCCCCCTCGCCCCCTCGGGGAGAGGGCTGGGGTGAGGGGGTAAGCTTTTGATCTTGATTTTAGATCTGGGCAGTACGCAGCTTCTCGCTGCGCCCCCGCAACCATTCCAGCGTCAGCAGCAGAATCACCGAGAAAGCGATCAGCAACGTCGCCGCAGCCGCAATCGTCGGACTGAGGTTTTCGCGAATGCCGCTGAACATCTGCCGAGGCAATGTAGCCTGCTCAGGCCCGGCAAGGAACAGCGTCACCACCACTTCATCGAAAGAAGTGGCAAAGGCAAACAGCGCCCCGGAAATCACTCCCGGCGCAATCAGCGGCAAGGTCACCCGGCGAAATGCAGTCAGCGGCGATGCTCCGAGACTCGCAGCAGCACGCACCAGATTGTGATTAAACCCCTGCAACGTCGCCGACACGGTGATGATCACAAACGGCACACCCAATACCGCATGCACGACGATCAGCGAGAAGAAGCTGTTGCCCAGCCCCAGCGGCGCGAAGAACAGATAACTCGCCACACCGATGATCACCACCGGCACCACCATCGGTGAAATCACCAGCGCCATCACCAGCGACTTGCCGGGGAAGTCGCCACGGGTCAGGCCGATCGCCGCCAGCGTGCCGAAGATCATCGCCAGCACCGTCGCCGCCGGGGCGACGATGATGCTGTTCTTCAGTGCACGCATCCATTCCGCCGAGGCGAAGAAGTCGTGGTACCACTGCAGCGAGAAACCCTGCAGCGGATAGACCAGAAAACTCCCCGAGTTGAACGACAGCGGAATGATCACCAGCACCGGCAGGATCAGGAACAACAGAATCAGGCCGCAGAGGATCCGCAGGCTGTAGAACCACACCCGTTCGATGGGCGACATGTAAGGACTCAGCATCGCAAATTCCCCTTAGCTCAGGCGCAGGCGACTGGCGCCGACCAGCCAGCTGTAGATCAGATAAAGCACCACGGTCGCCAACAGCAACAGCCCGCCGAGTGCGGTGGCCATGCCCCAGTTGATGCTGGTATTGGTGTAGAAAGCGACGAAGTAGCTGACCATTTGGTCGTTCGGGCTGCCGAGCAGCGCCGGGGTGATGTAGTAGCCAATCGCGAGAATGAACACCAACAGGCAGCCGGCGCCGACGCCGGCGTAAGTCTGCGGGAAGTACACCCGCCAGAAACTGGCGAACGGGTGGCAGCCGAGGGAAATCGCCGCGCGCATGTAGGTCGGCGAGATGCCTTTCATCACGCTGTAGATCGGCAGAATCATGAACGGCAGCAGGATGTGCACCATCGAGATGTACACACCGGTGCGGTTGAACACCAGTTCCAGCGGTTTATCGATGATGCCCATGGCCATCAGGCCACTGTTGATCAGACCGCCGGATTGCAGGAGCACGATCCACGCGGCGACGCGCACCAGAATCGAGGTCCAGAACGGCAGAAGCACCAGGATCATCAACAGGTTGCTCTGCCGCGATGGCAGGTTCGCTAGCAGGTACGCCAGCGGATACGCCAGCAACAGGCAGATCACGGTGATGACCAGGCCCATCCAGAATGTGCGGGCGAAGATATCGAGGTAGATCGCCTGATCCGGGGTTGCCGGAGCCAGTTCGCCGAGGTCATCGATGCGGTGATCGACCGCCGCCAGCAGGTAATACGGAGTGATGCTGCTGGTGTTGCGTTTCACCGCTTGCCAGTAGGCCGGGTCGCCCCAGCGTTCGTCGAGCGCTTCCAGCGCTTCTTTATAAGAAGCCGGTTCGCTGGCGAACGGCAGCGCCCGGGCGGTTTTGGTCAGCAGGCTGCGGTAGCCGGCCAACTCCATGTTCAAGCGCTTGGACAGATCGCCCAGCGTCTGGTTTTTGCGGGCTTCGGCGAGGTCTTCGCTGGCCGCCTTGTACACCGGTTCGGCGGGCAGACCACGGCCGTCCCAACTCGCGATGGCAGTGACAGTGCGCGGCATGCCGCCAACCACTTCCGGGTTGCCGACGCTTTTATAGAGCAGCGCCACGATCGGCACCAGAAACACCAGCAGCAGAAACAGCACCAGCGGCGCAATCAGTGCCTGGGCCTTCCAGCGGTTGACCCGCTCGGCGTGCTTGAGCTTCTGCTTCAAGGTGGGGCTGGCGCCCTCGTTCAGGGGAACGGCGATGGCCATGACGTACTCCGCAAATCTTTGATCGTTACAGAGGTGGCGAACCACCTCGAACTTTTGCCAGTGATCGTTCCCACGCTCTGCGTGGGAATGAATTCCAGTGACGCTCTGCGTCACACAGGGACGCGGAGCGTCCCGGGCGGCATTCCCACGCAGAGCGTGGGAACGATCATCCGGAAAGCCATCGGTCCGCATGCTTGGCTTATTTGGCAGCCCAAGAGTTGAAACGCTGTTCCAGTTGCTCGCCGTTGTCAGCCCAGAAGCTGACGTCGATCTGCACCTGGTTGGCGATGTTTTCCGGGGTGGTCGGCATGTCTTTCAGGACATCCTTGGCCAGCAGCGGCACGGCTTGGGTGTTGGCCGGGCCGTAGGCGATGTTTTCCGAGTAGGTCTTCTGCTGCTGCGGCTGCACCGAGAAGGCGATGAATTTCTTCGCCGCTTCCGCGCGTTTGGCATCCAGACCTTTCGGGATGGCCCAGGCGTCGAAGTCGTAGATGCCGCCGTTCCACACCACTTTCAGGTTGGATTCTTTCTGCACCGCCGCGATGCGACCGTTGTAGGCCGAGCTCATCACCACGTCACCGGAAGCGAGGTATTGCGGCGGTTGTGCACCGGCTTCCCACCACTGAATACTTGGCTTGAGCTCATCGAGTTTCTTGAAGGCGCGATCCTGGCCGCCCTTGCTTGCCAGCTCTTTGTAGACGTCTTTCGGCGCCACACCATCGGCCATCAGCGCGAATTCGAGGGTGTATTTGGCGCCTTTGCGCAGGCCGCGCTTGCCCGGGAATTTCTTGGTGTCCCAGAAATCCGCCCAACTGGTCGGTGCGGTTTTCAGCTTGTCGGCGTTGTAGGCCAGCACGGTAGACCACACAAAGAAACCTACGCCGCACGGCTGAATGGCGCCTTTGACGTAGTCTTCGGTCTTGCCGAACAGTGCCGGGTCGAGTTGCTCGAACATGTCTTCGTCGCAACCACGGGACAGCTCTGGCGATTCAACTTCGACCAGATCCCACGACACGCTCTTGGTATCGACCATGGCTTTGACCTTGGCCATCTCGCCGTTGTATTCGCCGGCAACGATCTTGCCGTTACCCGCCGCTTCCCACGGTGCATAGAAGGCTTTGACTTGCGCCGCCTTGTTCGCCCCGCCAAACGACACCACGGTCAAGTCCGGGCCGGCGGCCATTGCGCCGGTCGCACCCATCAGGCCCAGAGTCAGGGCGGTGAACTTCAGGGATCTCAACATTTATTGTTCTCTCCACGTGCAGGGTTGGTGTTGGTATTGCCGGGGCGCTTAGTGCGCCTCTAAAAGCGGATCGAGCGCACGAACGTGCTCGACCTGCCAGCCAAGCGGTACCACGTCGCCGACGCTGAGCGCAGGATCGAGCTCGGCAATCGGTTGTTTCACGAAGAAGTCGGTCTTGCCGCAGACTTCCAGGCGCACCCGGACGTGGTCGCCCAGATAGATGAATTCCGCCACCCTCCCTGAGAAGCGGTTGACGCATTGATCGCTCGAACCGTTGAGGCTGACGCGCTCCGGACGGATCGACAGGGTCACCGGTTCGCCGGTCTGGCCAACGTTGACGGCCAGCGCCTCGACCTTCTCTCCACGCCCCAATTCGACCACGCAGCGCTCGCCGCTCTGGCTGAGCAGGCGACCGTTGAGGCGGTTGTTCTCGCCAATGAAGTTGGCGACAAAGGTGTTTTTCGGCTCTTCGTAAAGCGTGCGCGGCGGGGCGATCTGCTGGATTTCGCCCTGATGGAACACCGCGACGCGGTCGGACATGGTCAGCGCTTCACCCTGATCGTGGGTCACGTAGACCACGGTCACGCCGAGGCGCTGGTGCAGGTGTTTGATCTCCATCTGCATGTGTTCACGCAGTTGCTTGTCGAGGGCGCCCAACGGTTCGTCCATCAGCACCAGTTGCGGCTCGAACACCAGCGCGCGGGCCAGTGCCACACGTTGCTGCTGACCACCGGACAACTGCGCCGGATAGCGCGAAGCGAAGGCATCGAGCTGAACCATGCTGAGGACTTTCTTCACCCGCTCGCTGACATCGCTTTTATTCAAGCCGCGTACGGTCAACGGGAAAGCAAGGTTCTCCGCGACAGTCATGTGCGGAAACAGCGCGTAGTTCTGGAACACCATGCCGATATCGCGCTTGTGCGGCGGTACGTTGTTGATCGAACGCCCGGACAGAAGGATTTCACCGGCGGTCGGCGTTTCGAAACCGGCGAGCATCATCAGGCTGGTGGTCTTGCCGGAACCGGACGGCCCGAGCAGGGTGAGGAATTCGCCTTTGCGAATGTCCAGGTTGAGGTCTTTGACGATCAGGTTCTCGCCGTCGTAGCTCTTCTGCACACCACGAAAGCTGACCAGCACATCACTGGTCCCTGCGCTTGTATCGACCTGGCTCATACCCACACCTTTGTTGTTGATGACTGCTTGTTCATCAAGCCTAGTGGCTGGCGGCGGCCACGCAAATCGGGGCGCAGGAGAGAATCGCTTAAGCGCAATGGAAGGTTGGGGGTAGGGATTGCCCTACAAGGATGGCGCGTTTGGGCAAGCGCAGCGGCAAGGGGCAAGCTGCAAGCGGCAAGAACAGGCAAAAGCGCTTGTCGCTAATGGATATGCCCGCACGCATATCCATTGTAGGAGTGAGCCTGCTCGCGATAGCGGTGTATCAGTCGCTGAATTGTTTTCAGAGAAGACGCTATCGCGAGCAGGCTCACTTCCACATTTGATCGCGGTGATGGTCAGAGGAGTTTGTGCTCCATCGCATACTTCACCAGTTCGGCCAGCGAGGTGATGTTGAGCTTCTGCATCAGCCGCGCCTTGTGCGTGCTGATGGTCTTGCTGCTCAAGGCCAGTTGCTGGGCGATGTCGTTGACGTTGGCGCCCTGAGCGAGGCGTTCGAACACCGAGAATTCGCGTTCTGACAACAGCGAATGCAGGGGCCGGGTATCGGTCAGGCCGACTTCGAAGACCATGCGGTCGGCCAGTTCCGGGTCAATGTAGCGCCCGCCCGCCGCGACCTTGCGGATCGCCGTGAGCAGCAGCGCCGGATCGCTGTCCTTGGTCGCATACCCGGCCGCGCCGACCTTCAATGCGCGCGCGGCCATTTGCGCTTCGTCGTGCATCGACAGCACCAGAATCGCCGGCGGATTGTTCAGCGCCCGAATGCGCGGGATCGCTTCCAGGCCATTGACGCCGGGCATGGAGATGTCCAGCAACACCACCTCGCACGGCACGCTGCGCAGGGTTTCGAGCAGTTGCTCGCCATTGCTCGCCTCCCCCACCACTTGCAGATCTTTGGCCAGGCCAATCAGTTGCTTGATGCCTTCACGGACGATGGTGTGGTCTTCGGCTACCAGTACACGGATCACGTTCTTCTCCAGATTTCAGGTACACACCAATCCCTGTGGGAGCGAGCCTGCTCGCGAAGGCGTCAGCACTCACGACACAAATCCTCAGACTTCGCTCACCGGCACTCGCACCACCAGACTGGTGCCCTCCCCCGGCTCACTCAGCAGCTCCAGCCGCCCGCCCATGATCAGCACCCGCTCACGCATGCCGACCAGGCCAAACGACGTCGGCCTACCCTCGGCCGCGACAAATCCTACGCCATCATCGCTGACGGTCAGACACAATTCATCGCCCGCAAGCTCCAGCGTCAGCTCCACCGTGTGCGCCTGAGCATGGCGCATCACATTGGTCAGCGCCTCCTGCAAAATCCGGAACAGCCCCACCGCTTTGGCATCGCTGAGTGCCGGCAGGTTGTCCGGCACCTGCACCAGACACGGTATCTGTGTGCGCGCCTCGAAACGCCGAGCCTGCCACTCGATGGCCGAGGCAATCCCGGCATCAAGGATCGGCGGACGCAACGCCGTCGCCACATCGCGTACCAGCTGAAACAACTGCGCGATCAGGCGTTTCATGCTGTTGAGCCGCTCGTTGAGTCCCGGATCGAGTTGCGCATAGGCCAATTCGCACATCGATGTCTCCAGTTTCAGCACGGTGAGCATCTGCCCCAACTCATCATGAACTTCCCGGGCAATGCGCGCCTTCTCTTCTTCGCGCACGCTTTCCAGGTGCGCCGACAGTTCGCGCAGTTGCTCGCGCGAGGCCGCCAGTTCCAGCTCGATGCGTTTGCTTTCGCTGATGTCCCAGACGATGCCGTCCCACACATAGGCGCCGTCCTCCAGCTGGCGGGTGATCGCCTTGATCTCGGCCCAGCGCTGCTCACCCTGGCGCGTGACGATGCGACCCTGCCACGACCAGTCGCTGTCAGTGTCCAGCGCCTGATCCTGGGTGCGGTGATAACTGGCCTTGTCGTCGGGGTGCACGAGGCTGCGCAAGCCCATGTCGCGATGTGCGATGGCTGCCGGCGCATAACCGACCAGACTTTCGCTGCCCTCGCTGATGTAGGCAAAGTCGATCTGCCCGGTCACCGGTGCCCGCTCCAGCCTGAACACCAGACCCGGGACGTTGGCGGCGATGCCTTGCAGGCGCGCCTCGCTTTCCTGCAAAGCGGCGAGCGCGCGGCGGCGGTCGGTGACGTCGGTGAGGTAGACCACCAGATATTCACTGTCGCGAAAACGCAGGAAACTCAAAGACACGTCGGCCGGCAACACGCTGCCATCGGCGCGCAGGCAGCTGGTTTCGAAGCTCAGCGGCCCTTCTTCGCTGGCCCGCGCACGCTTCCACAGATTGAGCCAGCGATCCATGTGCAGACCGGGCTCGAAATCGATCAGCGGCCGTTCGATCAGCCCGCCCGAGGGATAACCAAGCATGTTTTCCGCCGCGCGGTTGGCGTAACGCACATGGCTGTCCCAATTGACCCAGAGAATGCCGACGGTGCTTTGGTCGATGGAAAACTGTGTCAGCCGCAGCGCCTCTTCACTGGCCGCGCGCAATGCAATGTCTTCGCGGGCGCTGAGCAGGCGCTGTTCGAGGCTGTGCTGTTGGCGCCGCTGCCACGCCACGATCGCCGCGCAACTGAACAGCATCACCGCGAACAACAGACTGAGGTTCTGCCAGAACCCCGGCGATTCGGTCAGCCGTGGGTATTTCGGCTGCAGCCATTGGTTGTGCAGTTGTTCCAGATCCTTGGCCGGGATCGCGCGCAAGGCGCTCTGGACGATGCCGGCCAGCTCCGGCCAATCGCGCCGCGAGGCCACGCGCAGCAGCTGCGGCAGGCCGATATCGCCAACCACCACCAGTTCGGCAAACTCCGGCTCCACCGACAGCCGGCCCAACTGTGCTTCGTCGACCACCGCGTAGGAGGCTTGCTGACTCAACAGCAGTTGCAAGGCCTGACGTTCCAACGGCACGCCTTGCAAATTCAAGTGCGGATAGTTGCTGCGCATATAGTCGGCAGTGCTGCTCGGCATGCGCACGGCGACGCGGGTCTGGCTGTCGAGCTTTTCCAGATCGACCGCGCCGCTGCTTTTCTGGTCGCTGACCACCAGTTGCGGCACGCGCATGTACGGGTCGGAAAACTGCCAGAGGCGCAGCGCGCTGGGGGTCTGGCTGAGGCCCGGGGCGATGTCGATCTCGCCCTCGCGCAAAGCGTTTTCCAATGCCCCCAGATCCTGAAAGTTGCGCCAGCTCAGTTCCACGCCGAGGGTGTTGGCCAGCAGTTTCATCAACTCGACATTGGCCCCGGACAATCGCTGCAGGCGCCGATCGTAGGTCGCGTAGGGTGCTTGCAAGACCAGGCCGACGCGCAATTCGTTGTGCTGCGCCAGCCATTGCTGCTGCTCTGGCGACAATTGCGCGGCATGATCCGGTGGCGCAGGCGCCGCCCAGCCCATCAAGGGAAACCACAAACAGCCGATAACCCACAGGCAGCAAAATCGCTTCATTGAAGTCTCATACACTGACAAATTCTGACCAACCCATTAGGCTGCCGGGATACTTTTCTGGCCTGGAATAACCGATGCCCTCTGTCTACCGCCTGGCACTGCCAGCATTGTGCCTGTCGCTGATCCTGCCTTGTGCGTTTTCCGTCGAAGCCGCCGACCCGGCGCCTGCCGCCACGGATAAACCCGCCGAAGAAAAACCGGCCGAGCGCCAGCCACTGCTTGAGCGTAGTCAGGAAGAGGCCGCCGCACTGCAACGTAAACTGCCGGCGCAAGAGCAGCAACAACTGCAGGCTGGCAGCGACACTTTCCTCGCCCTGTGGAAACCGGCCAACAGCGCCGAACCCAAAGGTGCGGTGATCATCGTCCCCGGTGCCGGCGAAACCGCTGACTGGCCGCAGACAATCGGCCCGTTGCGACGCAAATTGCCGGACGTCGAGTGGAGCAGCCTGAGTATCACCCTGCCGGATCTGCAAGGCGACGCCCTTGCTCCGCGCGTGATCGAACCGGCCGCGGCGCCGAAAGCCCCGGAAACCACAAGCAAGGATGCCACCACCGCGCAACCGATCGAGCAAGCCGCTGGTGGGGAAGCGGAAGTTGCCGAACAGGTGGTCGCCGAGACCAGCGAAGAACAAGCCAAGGCCGATGCCGATCGCATCTTCGGACGCATCGACGCGGCGATTGCCTACGCCGAACAGCAGAGCGCGCGCAGCATTGTCGTGCTCGGTCACGGCACCGGCGCTTATTGGGCGGCGCGTTTTCTCAGCGAGCGGCAGACGCCGCAGGTGGAAAAACTGGTGATGGTCGATGCGCAAGTCCCGACCAAAGCCCTGCCGCCACTCGCCGAGCTGACGCCGACGCTGAAGCTGCCGACGGTGGATATTTTCTACATGGACAAAGCGCTGGATCGCAACGCGGCGCTGGAGCGCATGCAGGCGAGCAAGCGTCTGAAGACCTCGGCGTTCAGCCAGGTGGCGCTGAAGGTATTGCCGGACAAGAAGGCTGAGCAGGAACAATTGTTTCGGCGGGTGCGGGGCTGGTTGAATCCTCAGGCTGTTGACTGACATTCAGACCGAGTCGCCCCTCTTCGCGAACAGGCTCGCTCCCACATTGGATCTATGCAAAATTCAATGTGGGAGCGAGCCTGCTCGCGAAGAGGCAAGCAAAAGCAACACCCATCTAATTTCTAGCGAAAATCCCGTCGCTCGCGAATCAACGTATAGGCATTGTGCAATTCCCGCGTCCGCTCGGTCGCCTCACGCACCTGTGCCGGGGTCGCGCCACTGCCGGCGATCTTGTCCGGGTGATGGCGACTGAGCAATCGCCGGTAAGCGCGCTTGATCTGTGCCGGCTCGCTGCTCGCTGACACACCAAGCAGCTTCATCGCCTCCTGATAGCTCACTGCCGCACTGACGATCGGCCGCTTGCCCGGTTCGTAATCGCTGGCCAATGCCTGCACCTGCTGCGCCGTCCAGCCGAGCCACTTGCCCCACTGCGCCAGCAACTCGCGTTCGCTGACCCCGGCGCGACCATCAGCCCAGACCATTCGCCAACAGGCGCGCAACACGCCTTCAGCCGCATGCGGTTGCGCACTCAAACGACGCAGATAGCCGCGCAGATTGTCGCTGCCGGACTTGCCGCGATTGAATGCAGCAATGGCCCGCCGTGTCGCCGGCTCGCTCATTTCCAGCGCGCGCATTTCGTTGCGCGCCTGCTGGATATGCCCGTCAGTGACGCGCCCGTCGCTCTTGGCCAGACGTCCGAGCAACACGAACAGCAATTCATCGTTGCGCAGCATCGGCCGGCCGCCGAGCTTTTCGCGCAAGTGTCCCCAGCTCTGCAAGTGCAGGCGCCGATCCAGCGCCTGCCCCAACAACGCCCCAAGCATGGCCCCCGGAATGCTGGCAATCGCGTACCCCACTCCGGCTCCAATCAGAGTCCCTGGCCACAGCATCTCAGCGACTCGCTTCTATCAAGGCTTCGGCTTCGGCCAGACGCTCGTAGGTACCAACATCTACCCAATGCCCTTTCAACCGCTCGCCCGTAACTTCACCTTTGGCCATGGCGTTGCGTAGCAGCGGCGCGAGCTTGAACGCGCCATCGCTGCAACCATCGAACAACTGCGGATGCAGCACGGCGATGCCGCTGTAAGTCAGCGTCTGCGCATCAGGCTCGCCGTCCTGCACTTTGCCGTCGATGAGAGTGAAGTCGCCTTTCGGGTGATGCGGCGGATTGTCCGCCAGCACCAGATGCGCCAGGCCATTGATCGGCTGGTGCAGCACGCTGAAGTCGTAATCGGTCCAGATGTCGCCGTTGACCACCAGAAACGCATCGTCACCAAGTAACGGCAGCGCGCGGAAAATCCCGCCACCGGTCTCCAGCGGCTCGCCTTCCGGCGAGTACTGGATGCTCAGGCCGAAACGCGAACCGTCGCCGAGATGATCCTCGATCTGCTGACCGAGCCAGGCGTGGTTGATGACAATTTCGTTGAAGCCTGCGGCCGCGAGGGCGCGCAGGTGATACTCGATCAGCGGCACGCCAGCGGCACGCACCAGCGGTTTCGGCGTGGTCAGGGTCAGCGGGCGCATGCGCTCGCCTTTGCCTGCGGCCAGGATCATTGCCTTCATGCCGTCGCTCCAGCACGCAAGCTGCTGAACAGCGCTTGCAGCTCCGCCAGTTCGGGACGGCGGGCGATCACCGCTTCTATATAAGAGAAGAAGCGCGGCACGTCGGCCAGATAACGCGGCTTGCCATCGCGGTGGCAGATGCGCGCAAAGATGCCGATGACTTTCAGGTGGCGCTGCACGCCCATCAGGTCGCTGGCACGCAGGAAGTCTTCGAAATCCGCCTGCACCGGAATATCCAGCGCCGAGGCCTGCTGCCAATAACTTTCCAGCCAGCCGCGCACGCGTTCTTCCGGCCAGCTGAGGAAAGCATCCTTGAACAGGCAGGTCACGTCGTAGGTCACCGGGCCGTAAACCGCGTCCTGGAAGTCCAGCACGCCGGGGTTGGGCTCGCTAAGCATCAGGTTGCGCGGCATGTAGTCGCGGTGCACCAGCACTTTCGGCTGCGCCAGCGCGCTGTCGATCAGCAACTCGCTGATGTGCTGCCATTGTTGCTGCTGGGCCGCATCGAACTCGACGCCCAGCTCGCGCTTGACGTACCACTCGGGGAACAACTCAAGCTCACGACGCAATAGGGCGACGTCGTAACTGGGCAACGGCGCAACCATCGGCAACTGTTGAAAAGCCAACAGCGCTTGCAGGGCATCGTGGAATAACGCGTCGGCATTTTCGCCATCGATGACGTCGAGATAGGTCTTGTTGCCCAGGTCATTGAGCAAAAGAAAACCGCGCTCGAGGTCTTCGGCGTAAATTTTCGGCACATTAATTCCGGATTTCGCCAGCAAAAAAGCGATATCCACGAACGGTTTGCAGTTTTCCTGGGGGGGCGGCGCGTCCATCACGACGAAGCTGCGACCATCGCCCTCCCAGCGGAAGTAGCGGCGGAAACTCGCGTCGCTGCTGGCCGCAGTCAACGTGGCCGGGGGCACGGTGCCCCAGCCCTGCTCGGCAAACAACTTTGCCAACTGCTCATCGAGCCAAACTTTCAGGTGTTGCAAGCGTACATCTTGGTCAGGCATTGCAAGGGTCTCCGACGGCGCTAGCCGTCAAGCGGGTCATGCTTTATTATCCAGCATCTTTTTCAGACCATCGAGAGGCGTGCGGCCCACACCGCGGGCAGATGGCACGCAGGAAGCCCGGACTAATAAGATGGCATTGAAATCCCCCGCGTTTCGTAAAAAATTTCCGTTGTTGGTAACCGGCAGTCTGCTGGCTATGCAACCTCTGGCCAGTCAATTCGTTGTTGCCGCCGAGCAGTATGACTGCTCCGTCTCGGCTACGGGTGGCTGGGACTGTGCGCCCAAGTCGCCCGCCGCGGCATTGCCGCCGCGCCCGGTGCATGACGGCAGTGCCGTCAGCTCTGCTGGCGAGGCCCCGGCCGACAACGGTTCCGACGCAGAGACCGGTGCAAAAACCGCACTGGTCACCGAGTCCAAGGGCCGCGGCCTGAAATCCCGTAGCGAAGACTACAGTCACCTCGACTGGGTTCCGCGCGAGAAGCTCACCGCCGCCCAATTGGCCGAGACTGGTCCTTACTGCTCTGGTTCCTATATCGAACCGATTCGTCCTGGCATGAATGACAAGACGAATAAAAGTGACGCGCCGACCTTCATCGGTGCCAAAGCGTCGCGTTATGAGCAGGACACACAAGTCGCCAGCCTCGCCGGTGACGTGGTCATGCGTCAGGGCAGCATGCAGGTCGAAGCCGACGAGGCCAACCTGTATCAGGCCGAGAGCCGTGGCGAACTGGCCGGCAACGTGCGCATCCGTGACAACGGCGCGCTGATCGTCGGCGACCACGCCGATGTACAGCTCGACACCGGTGAAGCCAAGGTCGACAACGCCGAATACGTGATGCACAAATCGCGCATCCGCGGTAACGCGCTGTATGCCAAGCGTGCCGAAAACGCGATCATCCGCTTGAAGGACGGTACGTACACCACGTGCGAACCGAACAGCAACGCCTGGCAGCTCAAGGGCAACAACATCACCTTGAACCCGGCGACCGGTTTCGGTACCGCAACCAACGTGACGTTGCGCGTCAAAGACATCCCGATTCTGTACACCCCGTACATCTACTTCCCGATCGACGACCGCCGCCAGTCAGGTTTCCTGCCGCCGACCATCGGTTCGGGCAGCGACACCGGCTTCATGCTGGTCACTCCTTACTACTTCAACCTGGCGCCGAACTACGACGCCACGTTGTACCCGCGCTACATGAGCAAGCGCGGCATGTTGGTGGAAGGTGAATTCCGTTACCTGACCAAGTCGAGTGAAGGTCAGTTCGGTGCGGCGTATCTCAACGATGAGAACGACGATCGCAAGCTTCAGTCCGACTACAAAGACACCCGCTATATGTACAACTGGCAGCACAAGGGCGGTCTCGACTCCCGCGTGCTCACAGAAGTTGATTACACCAAGATCAGCGATCCGTATTACTTCCAGGATCTGCAGACCGATCAAATTGGTGTGAAGAGCGATGATTTCGTCAATCAGCAGGGTGCGGTCAGCTATCGTGGCGACAACTACACAGCACGCCTGAATGCTCAGCAATATCAGTTGGCTACCGTTTCCAACATCACACCGTATGGTCGTCTGCCGCAGATCACCTTCAATGGTCAGCTGCCGTACCATCCGGAAGGTCTGAATTTCGATTACGAGACTGAGCTGGTTCGTTTCGATCGCGATCTACGTGATGGTGACTTCATCAATGAAGATGGCATTGCCGAGCGTCGTCTGGACACAAACATCAGCGGTCTGGCCCGCGCCAACGGTGATCGCCTGAATCTGAAGCCGGGCGTCAGCCTGCCGATGAACTGGACGTATGGTTTCCTCAAACCATCGTTGAAGTATCAGTACACGCAGTATCAGCTTGATCTGGACAGTACCGGTAAATCGCAGATCGATGCGATGACCGCAGAACAGAAGAAGCTCAACGGCGAATTCGATAGCAATCAGAACCGCGGTGTTCCGATCGCCAGCATCGACAGCGGCCTGTACTTCGACCGCAACACGTCGTACTTCGGCAAAAACTACCGTCAGACCCTGGAACCGCGCCTGTTCTACCTCTATGTACCTGAGGTTGATCAGGAAGACATTCCTGTATTCGACACCAGCGAAACGACGTTCAACTACTCGTCGCTCTTCCGTGACAACCGCTTTACCGGCTCCGACCGTGTCGGTGACGAGAACAAGCTGTCTCTGGGCGTGACCAGTCGCTGGATCGAAGACAACGGTTTCGAGCGTCAGCGCATCAGCGTCGGCCAGGCTCTGTACTTCAAGGATCGCAAGGTCCAACTGCCGGGTATCGCTTTCAACGATCGTGACGACGCGAAATCCGACGTTTCGCCATACGCGCTGGAATACGAATACCGCTGGAACCGCGATTGGCGCACCACTGCCGACTACAACTGGGACCCGGACAGCCGCAGCCCGCGCTCTGGCAGCGCGATGTTCCACTACCAGCCGGAAGACAACCCGAACAAGGTGGTCAACGTCGGTTACCGCTATCGTAACGACCAGGTTCGTTACGACCAGAACACCGGTCGCTGGACTGTGGGCGGCGGTGACTATGGCACCCCGGGCCAACCTGGCTACGTGAAGGACTACTACAAGATCCAGCAGCATGACTTCTCGGTCATCTGGCCGATCGTTCCGCAGTGGAACGCCATCAGTCGCTGGCAGTACGACTACAACCGCAATCGCACGCTGGAAGCCTTCGGTGGTTTCGAATACGACAACTGCTGCTGGAAACTGCGCCTGATCAATCGTTACTGGGTTTCCTATGACGAGTTCAGCCAGGAAGCTCCGCAAAACGAAAAAGGCGACCATGGCGTCTTCCTCCAAATTGTTCTGAAGGGACTCGGCGGCCTGACTGGCGCCAAGGTAGAGAGCTTCCTCGACAAAGGCATTCAAGGTTATCGTGAACGTGAAGACCAAGCTTTCTGATTGTCTGCGCCCGGTGCTGCTGGGCGCGTTGTTCCTGGGTACGGCGGCCAACGCCGCCGTACAGTCCATCGATAAAGTGGTGGCGATCGTCGATAACGACGTGGTCATGCAGAGCCAACTGGACCAGCGCGTTCACGAAGTTCAGCAGACCATCGCCAAGCGCGGTGGCGGCCTGCCGCCTCCCGGCGTGCTCGATCAGCAAGTGCTTGAGCGCCTGATCGTCGAAAACCTGCAACTGCAGATCGGCGAACGTTCCGGCATCCGCATTACTGACGAAGAGCTGAACCAGGCTGTCGGCACCATCGCCCAACGCAACAACATGACTGTTGATCAGTTCCGTGCTGCGCTGGCTCGCGATGGCCTGAACTATGACGACGCCCGTGATCAGATCAAGCGCGAGATGATCATCAGCCGTGTGCGTCAGCGTCGCGTGGCAGAACGCATTCAGGTGTCCGAGCAGGAAGTGAAGAACTTCCTCGCCTCTGACCTCGGCAAGATGCAACTGTCCGAAGAACTGCACCTGGCCAACATCCTGATTCCAACCCCTGAAAGCGCCAACTCCGAAGCGATTCAGAGCGCTTATCGTCAGGCCATGGATGTATACCAGCAGCTCAAGCAAGGCGCCGACTTCGGTCAGATGGCCGTGGCCAAATCCGGTAGCGACAACGCGCTGGAAGGCGGCGAGATGGGCTGGCGTAAAGCCGCGCAACTGCCACCGCCGTTCGATCGTGAATTGAGCAGCATGGCCGTTGGCGACATTACT
Organism: Pseudomonas sp. Sample_20; assembly: GCF_004307585.1. NCBI lineage: Bacteria > Pseudomonadati > Pseudomonadota > Gammaproteobacteria > Pseudomonadales > Pseudomonadaceae > Pseudomonas > Pseudomonas sp. Sample_20. Next base: position 38,364 of record NZ_RCOA01000032.1, read on the forward strand.
CAGCCTGCGCGTACACCGGGCGGCTTCATCATTCTGAAGCTGCTGGGCAAACGTGGCGGCGAAGCGCAGATGCGCGACGAAGTGCATGTGCGTCACATCCTGGTCAAGCCGAGCCCGATCCGCGACGAAGCCAAGACCAAGGCACTGGTGCAATCGTTGTATGACCGCATCACCGCCGGCGAAGACTTTGCCGAGCTGGCGAAAAACTACTCGGAAGACCCGGGTTCCGCCCTCAACGGCGGCGACCTGAACTGGATCGACCCGAACGTGCTGGTACCGGAATTCCGCGAAGTGATGGCTTCGACCCCACAAGGTCAGCTGTCCAAGCCATTCCAGACCCAATACGGCTGGCACGTGCTGGAAGTCCTTGGCCGTCGCGCCACTGACGGCACCGAGCAGGCCCGTGAGCAGCAAGCGATGTCCGTACTGCGGAACCGCAAATACGACGAAGAGCTGCAAACCTGGCTGCGTCAGATCCGTGACGAAGCGTACGTAGAGATCAAACTCCCTGGTGCAGACCAGGCAGCGCAGTGAAACCCAAGCGTTTCGCGCTGACACCCGGCGAACCAGCCGGCATCGGTCCCGACCTGTGCCTGCTGCTCGCCTCGCAAGCCCAGCCACATCCCCTGATTGCCATCACCAGCCGCGACCTGCTCCTTGAGCGGGCCGCGCAGCTGGGGCTGGCCGTCAATCTGCTGGATGTCGCGCCGGGGCAGTGGCCAGATGTTTCAGCGCCGGCCAACAGCCTGTACGTCTGGGACACGCCGCTCAGCGCACCGGTAATCGCCGGGCAACTGGACAAGGCCAACGCGGCATTCGTCCTCGAAACCTTGACCCGCGCCGGCAACGGCTGCCTGAACGGCGACTTCGCCGGGATGATCACCGCGCCGGTGCACAAAGGTGTGATCAACGAGTCGGGTATCGCGTTCTCCGGACACACAGAATTCCTTGCCGAGCTGACGCACACCGCGCAAGTAGTGATGATGCTTGCCACTCGCGGTTTGCGCGTGGCGCTGGTCACCACGCATCTGCCTCTGCGCGAGATTGCTGACGCGATTACCCCGGAACGGCTGGAGCGCGTGACGCGAATCCTGCACGCCGACCTGCAAGAGAAATTCGGCATCGCCCGGCCCCGCATCCTGGTCTGCGGCCTCAACCCGCACGCCGGTGAAGGCGGCCACCTGGGCCATGAAGAAATCGACATCATCGAACCGACATTAGAGCGCCTGCGCGGCGAGGGCATGGACCTTCGTGGCCCGCTGCCTGCCGACACTCTGTTTACCCCCAAATATCTGGAGCACTGCGACGCAGTGCTGGCGATGTACCACGACCAGGGCTTGCCCGTGCTCAAGTACAAAGGCTTCGGCGCTGCCGTCAACGTGACGCTGGGCCTGCCGATCATCCGCACCTCGGTCGACCATGGTACCGCCCTGGATCTGGCCGGCAGCGGCAGGATCGACACCGGCAGCCTGCAAGTCGCCCTGGAAACCGCCTACCAGATGGCCGAGACCCGTTTATGAACGAGCAATACCAACACAAGGCGCGCAAACGCTTTGGTCAGAACTTCCTCCACGATGCCGGCGTTATCGACCGCATTCTGCGCTCCATTCACGCCAAGCCTGACGACCGCCTGCTGGAAATCGGCCCCGGTCAGGGTGCGCTGACCCAAGGTTTGCTGGGCTCCGGCGCGCAACTCGACGTAGTGGAGCTGGACAAGGATCTGATCCCGATCCTCAATCAGCAGTTTGCCGGCATGAGCAATTTCAACCTGCATCAGGGCGATGCGCTGAAGTTCGACTTCAATACGCTGAACGCCGCACCGAACAGCCTGCGGGTGGTTGGCAACCTGCCGTACAACATCTCCACGCCGCTGATTTTTCACCTGCTGAACAACGCCGGCATCATTCGTGACATGCACTTCATGTTGCAGAAAGAAGTGGTCGAGCGTCTGGCCGCAGGCCCGGGTGGCGGTGACTGGGGTCGTTTGTCGATCATGGTTCAGTACCATTGCCGCGTGGAACATCTGTTCAACGTCGGCCCGGGCGCATTCAATCCGCCGCCGAAAGTCGATTCGGCGATCGTTCGTCTCGTGCCCCATGCGGTACTGCCACACCCGGCCAAGGATCACAAGTTGCTGGAGCGCGTGGTACGCGAAGCCTTCAACCAGCGCCGCAAAACCTTGCGCAATACCCTCAAGCAATTGCTCAGCAACGCCGAGATCGAAGCCGCTGGCGTTGATGGCAGCCTGCGTCCCGAGCAACTGGATCTGGCCGCATTCGTGCGTCTGGCCGACCAGCTCGCGATACAGGTCCCGGCAGCTCCCGCCGCCGACTGACCCGCGATGAACGCTATCGGGCAGCACACCACTCTGGTTTACTGCCCGATACTTGCCTAGACTGATTCCCCATCAGCTACGCCCCGCGTTCCGCTTCGTTAAGGCCCTCTTGCATGTCCGATTCCCGTTATCAGGTCGATGTCAGCGTCGTCACCCACTATCTGGCAGACCAATCGCAACCCGAACACGACCGTTTCGCCTTCGCCTACACCATCACTGTGGAGAACAATGGCGATCTTCCGGCCAAGCTTCTGTCCCGGCACTGGGTGATTACCGATGGTGACGGCCATGTTGAACAAGTGCGCGGTGAAGGCGTCGTCGGCCAGCAACCGTTGATCGATGCGGGCAAGAGCCACACGTATACCAGCGGCACGGTGATGACCACCAAGGTCGGCACCATGCAGGGCACTTATCAAATGCTCGCCGATGACGGCAAACATTTCGATGCCGTCATCAAACCGTTTCGCCTCGCCGTACCCGGAGCCCTGCACTGATGACGACTTACGCCGTCGGTGACCTGCAAGGCTGCCTCGAACCGCTCAAGTGCCTGCTCAAGCAAGTTGCCTTCGACCCGGTGCTGGATCGGCTATGGCTGGTCGGCGATCTGGTCAACCGTGGCCCGCAGTCGCTGGAAACCCTGCGCTTTCTCTACGAGATGCGCGAGTCGCTGGTCTGTGTGCTCGGCAATCACGACCTGCACCTGCTGGCCGCCGCGAAGAAGATCGAGCGCTTGAAGAAAAGCGACACACTGCGCGAAATCATCGAGGCCCCCGATGGCCCGCAATTGATGGAATGGCTGCGCCAGCAGAAGCTGATGCATTACGACGAAACACGCGATGTTGCGATGGTCCATGCCGGCATCCCGCCGCAATGGTCGCTGCGCCGCGCGTTGAAGTGCGCCGCCGAAGTCGAGACCGCCCTGCGTGACGACAACGTATTCCCCGCCTACCTTGACGGTATGTACGGCAACGAGCCGGCAAAATGGGACAACGACCTCAAAGGCATTGATCGTCTGCGGGTGATCACCAATTACTTCACGCGCATGCGCTTTTGCACCGCCGAGGGCAAGCTCGACCTCAAAAGCAAGGAAGGCCTGGACAGCGCCCCGCCCGGCTACAGGCCGTGGTTTCAGCACAAGGAGCGCAAGACCAAAGGCCTGCGCATCATCTTCGGTCACTGGGCTGCGCTCGAGGGCAATATCCACGAGCCGGGCATTTCCGCGCTGGACACCGGATGCGTCTGGGGCGGCAGCCTGACGCTGATGAACGTCGACAGCGGCGAACGCCTGTCATGCAAATGCGACGAGCACGGCGGACTTGCGCCATCAGTCGCCCCACTCACCCCCAACGATTCGCCCGTCAACGCCTCGCGTTAGACTGCGCCTTCAGTAGAGCAACAGGTACTTAGTCATGACCGAATTCAAACGAATCCCCCCGGAACAGGCGCAGGCCCTGCGTGAACAAGGCGCCGTTGTGGTCGACGTGCGCGATCCAGCAACCTTCGCCGCGCTGCACATCAGCGGCTCCAAACATCTCGACAACCATTCCCTGCACGCTTTCATTCAGGGCGCCGACCTCGATGCACCGACCGTCGTGGTTTGCTACCACGGCAATTCCAGTCAGGGCGCAGCCGCCTATCTGGTCAGCCAAGGCTTCTCCGACGTTTACAGCATGGACGGCGGCTTTGAGCTGTGGCGTACGACTTATCCGTCGGAAACCGCGCAAGGCACCGCCGAATAATTTTTTTGCGCCGCGCAGGCCCCGGCTGCCGTGGGCCTGCGCGCGGCAGACGAACGGTCTGCCACAACTAATTACGTATCTCGCCTTTACCTCTCGAATTCCCAACTATCCTTAAGCGCAGGCCATCCAAATCAGGGGAGAGCCGGTACACCGGCGCGCGGATCATCGGGAGTAGCTTTCGCGGTTTGTCGACCGTGGGAGAATTCTGGGGGGTAAACAGCAGCTGCCACAGCGACTGCTGCCAGCATCGACTGAGTGATCCGGCGTCGGCTCCACGTATCGAGCGAGGTGACGTCATGAGTATCTTTAGCCACTTCCAACAACGCTTCGAATCCACACGCCAGGAAGAACTCTCTCTGCAGGAGTACCTGGAGCTGTGCAAAAACGATCGCAGCGCCTACGTTTCCGCCGCCGAGCGTCTCTTGATGGCGATCGGCGAACCGGAACTGCTCGACACTTCGACCAATTCGAGGCTGTCGCGCATCTTCTCCAACAAGGTGATCCGCCGCTATCCGGCCTTTGAAGACTTCCACGGGATGGAAGAATGCATCGACCAGATCGTCTCGTATTTCCGCCACGCCGCCCAAGGCCTGGAAGAGAAGAAACAGATTCTTTATCTGCTCGGCCCCGTTGGCGGCGGTAAATCGTCCCTGGCCGAGAAGCTGAAACAGCTGATGGAAAAAGTGCCTTTCTACGCCATCAAGGGCTCGCCGGTCTTCGAATCACCTCTGGGTCTGTTCAACGCCACTGAAGATGGCGCGATCCTTGAGGAAGACTTCGGTATCCCAAGGCGCTATCTGAACACCATCATGTCGCCCTGGGCGACCAAACGCCTGGCCGAATTCGGCGGCGACATCAGCCAGTTCCGCGTGGTCAAGCTGTACCCGTCGATCCTCAATCAGATTGCGGTGGCCAAGACCGAACCCGGTGACGAGAACAACCAGGACATCTCGGCGCTGGTCGGCAAGGTCGATATCCGCAAACTCGAAGAATTCCCACAGAACGACGCTGATGCCTATAGCTACTCCGGTGCGCTGTGCCGGGCCAACCAGGGCTTGATGGAATTCGTCGAAATGTTCAAGGCGCCGATCAAGGTGCTGCACCCATTGCTGACTGCTACCCAGGAGGGCAACTACAACAGTACCGAAGGCCTCGGCGCGATTCCGTTCACCGGGATCTTGCTGGCTCACTCCAACGAGTCGGAGTGGCACACCTTCCGCAACAACAAGAACAACGAGGCGTTCATCGACCGGATCTATATCGTCAAGGTGCCGTACTGCCTGCGCGTGAGCGATGAAGTGAAGATCTACGACAAACTCCTGTTCAACAGTTCCTTGTCCAAGGCGCACTGCGCACCGGACACCTTGAAAATGCTTGCGCAATTCACCGTGCTGTCACGCCTCAAGGAGCCGGAAAACTCCAACATCTACTCGAAGATGCGCGTCTACGACGGTGAAAACCTCAAGGACACCGATCCGAAGGCCAAGTCGATTCAGGAGTATCGCGATTCGGCCGGTGTCGACGAAGGCATGAACGGTCTGTCGACCCGCTTCGCCTTCAAGATCCTCTCCAAGGTGTTCAACTTCGATCCGCATGAAATCGCCGCCAACCCGGTGCACCTGCTCTATGTGCTGGAGCAGCAGATCGAACAGGAACAGTTCCAGGCCGAAACCCGCGAACGCTACCTGCGCTATCTGAAGGAATACCTGGCGCCGCGCTACATCGAGTTCATCGGCAAGGAAATCCAGACCGCTTATCTGGAGTCCTACAGCGAATACGGTCAGAACATCTTCGACCGCTACGTGCTGTATGCGGATTTCTGGATTCAGGATCAGGAGTATCGCGACCCGGAAACCGGCGAGATTCTCAACCGCGTGGCGCTGAACGAAGAACTGGAAAAAATCGAGAAACCGGCAGGGATCAGCAATCCGAAGGATTTCCGCAACGAAATCGTCAACTTCGTCCTGCGCGCCCGGGCCAACAACAACGGCAAGAACCCGACCTGGCTCAGCTACGAAAAACTGCGGGTGGTCATCGAGAAGAAAATGTTCTCCAACACCGAAGACCTGCTGCCCGTCATCAGCTTCAACGCCAAGGCCAGCAAGGAGGATCAGCAGAAACACAACGACTTCGTAACGCGAATGGTTGAACGTGGCTACACCGATAAACAGGTACGCCTGCTGTCCGAATGGTACCTGCGGGTCCGCAAGTCGCAGTGAGGCAGCTGCAAGCTATAGGCCACAAGCTGCAAGAACTAAGCGCGTGAACCCGAAAACACGGACATTCGCTTCTACTTGCAGCTTGCAGCTCAAAACTTGAAGCTCCCCGGAGGGGCCTTATGAGCTATGTGATCGACCGACGCCTCAATGGCAAGAACAAGAGCACGGTGAACCGCCAGCGTTTTCTGCGGCGCTACCGTGACCACATCAAGAAGGCTGTCGAAGAGGCAGTCAGTCGCCGCTCCATCACGGATATGGAGCATGGCGAGCAGATCAGCATTCCCGGCCGCGATATCGACGAGCCGGTGCTTCATCATGGACGCGGCGGCAAGCAGACCGTGGTGCATCCCGGTAACAAAGAGTTCACGGCCGGTGAACATATCGCTCGTCCACCGGGAGGCGGCGGTGGACGCGGTCCGGGCAAGGCGGGGAATTCCGGCGAAGGCATGGACGAGTTCGTCTTCCAGATCACGCAGGAAGAGTTTCTCGAATTCATGTTCGAAGACCTGGAACTGCCGAACCTGGTCAAACGCAACCTGACCGGCACCGACACGTTCAAAACCGTACGCGCCGGGATCAGCAACGAAGGTAACCCTTCACGCATCAATATCATCCGCACCCTGCGCTCAGCACATGCACGTCGTATTGCCCTGTCCGGCAGCAGCCGCGCAAAGCTTCGTGAAGCTAAGGAAGAGCTGGCACGGCTCAAGCGCGAAGAACCGGACAACTTCGGCGATATCCAGGAACTCGAGGCTGAAATTGAAAAACTCAGCGCACGCATCCATCGCGTGCCGTTCCTCGATACCTTCGACTTGAAATACAACCTGCTGGTCAAGCAACCCAATCCCAGTTCCAAAGCAGTGATGTTTTGCCTGATGGACGTTTCCGGTTCGATGACGCAGGCGACCAAGGACATCGCCAAGCGCTTCTTCATCCTGCTGTACCTTTTCCTCAAGCGTAACTACGACAAGATCGACGTGGTGTTCATCCGTCACCACACCAGCGCCCGGGAAGTGGACGAAGAGGAGTTTTTCTATTCTCGCGAGACCGGCGGCACCATCGTTTCCAGCGCCCTGAAGCTGATGCAGGAAATCATGGCCGAGCGCTATCCGAGCAACGAGTGGAACATCTACGCCGCTCAGGCCTCCGACGGCGACAACTGGAACGACGATTCGCCGATCTGCCGTGACATCCTGATCAACCAGATCATGCCGTTTGTGCAGTACTACACTTATGTGGAGATCACCCCGCGCGAACATCAGGCCCTGTGGTACGAATACGAACGCATCGCCGAAGCCTTCTCTGACACGTTTGCCCAGCAGCAACTGGTCTCGGCCGGAGATATCTATCCGGTCTTCCGTGAACTCTTCCAGCGCAGGTTAGTGACATGACCGCCAAAGAGCAGAAACGCCAACCCATTTCCACCGGCTCCGAATGGACATTCGAGCTGATCCAGACCTACGACCGCGAAATCGCCCGGATCGCCGCCCGCTATGCTCTGGACACCTATCCCAACCAGATCGAAGTGATCACCGCCGAGCAGATGATGGACGCCTATGCCTCGGTGGGCATGCCGCTGGGCTATCACCACTGGTCCTACGGCAAACACTTCCTCAGCACAGAGAAATCCTACAGTCGCGGACAGATGGGCCTGGCTTACGAGATCGTGATCAACTCGGATCCGTGCATCGCCTATCTGATGGAAGAAAACACCATCTGCATGCAGGCGCTGGTGGTGGCCCATGCCTGCTATGGCCACAACAGCTTCTTCAAGGGCAACTACCTGTTCCGCACCTGGACCGATGCCAGTTCGATCATTGATTACCTGGTGTTCGCCAAGCAGTACATCATGCAGTGCGAGGAACGCCACGGCATCGACGCCGTGGAAGATCTGCTCGATTCCTGCCATGCCTTGATGAATTACGGCGTCGACCGCTACAAGCGTCCGTATCCGATCTCCGCCGAAGAAGAGCGCCGGCGGCAAAAGGATCGTGAAGAGCACCTGCAAAAGCAGATCAATGATCTGTGGCGCACCATTCCCAAAGGCGCGGACAAATACAGCGACAAGGACAACGCCCGCTTCCCGGCCGAGCCGCAGGAAAACATCCTTTATTTCATTGAGAAACACGCACCGCTGCTGGAGCCGTGGCAGCGCGAGATCGTGCGCATCGTGCGCAAGATCGCCCAGTATTTCTATCCACAGCGCCAGACCCAGGTCATGAACGAAGGCTGGGCAACGTTCTGGCATTACACGCTGATGAATGATTTGTACGACGAAGGCCTGGTCACCGACGGCTTCATGATGGAATTCCTCACCTCGCACACCAGCGTGGTATTCCAACCGGGTTTCGACAGTCCGTACTACAGCGGCATCAACCCCTATGCCTTGGGTTTCGCCATGTACCGCGACATTCGGCGCATGTGCGAAGAGCCTACCGAAGAGGATCGCCGCTGGTTCCCGGACATCGCCGGTTCCGACTGGCTGTCGACCATCAAGTTCGCCATGAGCAGTTTCAAGGATGAGAGCTTCATCCTGCAGTACCTGTCGCCGAAAGTGATCCGCGATCTGAAGCTGTTCAGCATTCTCGATGATGACCAGAAAGACGATCTGCTGGTGCCGGCCATTCATGATGAGGGCGGCTACCGCATCATCCGGGAAACCCTGGCAGCGCAGTACAACCTCGGCAATCGTGAGCCGAACGTGCAGATCTACAGCATCGACCGGCGCGGTGATCGCTCGCTGACCCTGCGCCATCAGCAGCACGACCGCAAACCATTGGGCGACTCCACCGAGGAAGTGCTCAAGCACCTGCACCGGCTCTGGGGCTTCGACATTCATCTGGAAACCCTGCAAGGCGACCAGATCATGAAAACCCATCACGTGCCGCCACGCAGTGAACACAGCGAGGGCGATTACGGCCGGCTCGATCTGGCCGTGATTCATCTTTGATCCGGTTCTGGCCTCCGAAAGTCTGACGCAAGGGTTATCCTGTCGGACTGACGGAGGTTTTTTATGCAGGTTTACAAGGTTGGCGGCGCGGTACGTGATCGCCTGTTAGGGTTGCCGGTCACTGATGTCGACCGGGTCGTGGTCGGTGCGACCACTGAAGAAATGCTCGCCCAGGGATTCCGCCCGGTCGGCGCGGATTTCCCGGTGTTTCTGCACCCGAAAACCGGTGAGGAATACGCCCTCGCCCGCACCGAGCGCAAAAGCGGTCGCGGTTACGGCGGTTTCACTTTCTACGCAAGTCCCGAAGTCACGCTCGAAGAAGACCTGATTCGACGCGACCTGACGATCAATGCCATGGCCGAGGACGATCAGCTCAACCTGACCGATCCGTATCATGGTCAACGCGACCTCGAAGCACGAATCCTGCGCCATGTATCCCCGGCATTCGCCGAAGATCCGCTCCGTGTCCTGCGTGTTGCCCGTTTTGCTGCGCGCTACGCAGGATTGGGCTTTACGGTCGCCGATGAGACCATGGACTTGATGCGCCAGCTCAGTGAGTCCGGCGAACTACAAGCGCTGACTGCCGAACGTAGCTGGAAGGAGATTTCTCGAGCATTGATGGAAGACCACCCGCAGGTGTTCATCCAGGTCTTGCGCGACTGTGGCGCACTCAAAGAGCTAATGCCGGAAGTCGACGCCTTGTTCGGCGTGCCGCAGCCAGAGACCCATCACCCGGAAATCGACACCGGCCTGCACACTCTGAGCGTGCTGGAGCAATCATCCCTGCACAAACAACCACTGACAGTGCGCTGGGCCTGCCTCCTGCACGACTTGGGCAAAGGCCTGACGCCGGAAGAAGAATGGCCCAGGCATATCGCCCATGAGTACACCGGGCTGAAGCTGATCAAAGCGGTCAACGAGCGCTTCAAAGTCCCCAAAGACTGTCAGGAACTGGCGCTGCTGGTCGGGCAATACCACACCCATGGGCACCGGGCGCTGGAGCTGAAAGCCTCGACGCTGCTGGAGTTGCTGCAGAGTTTCGATATCTATCGCCGGCCGCAACGATTCGAAGAGTTTATCGCCGCGTGCGAGATGGATGCCCGTGGCCGCAAGGGCCTGGAGCAGCGCAGTTATCCACAGGCAGATTATTTGCGCGGAGCGGCGAAAGCTGCACGAGAAGTGGCCGTGCAGCCGTTGCTGGAGCAGGGATTCAAGGGGCCTGAACTGGGCGAAGCGCTGAAGCGGGAACGACTGAAGGCGTTGAAAGCCTACAAAGAGGCGGCGACAGCCTGATAAAAAACTTTGCGAGCAGGCTCGCTCCCACCGGAGACCTCGATCCAATGTGGGAGCGAGCCTGCTCGCGAAAGCGAATTTGATATCACCGCAAATCCGAAGGCGTGAGCTGCTCCCCCCGCCATTCGAACGCAACCGGCGCCAACACCTGATCAATCTGCGCCTCAGCCCACAACATCGCAAAGCTCTTGCCCACCCCCGGATGCACCCGCTCCGGCGCAATCAACGACAACGGCCACAGCACAAAGGCATTTTTCAGAATTTCCGCACGCGGCAGTACCAATCCGTCGAAGTTACCGACCAGATCGCCATACAGCAGCACGTCGATATCCAGCGGCAAGCCCTTGCGATCCGGTGCATAGCGACCGTTGTCTGCCTCGATGAATTTCAAGCGGCGATCAAGCTCCATCAACGGCAGATCGGTGTAGGCCGAGACCACGAAATTGAAGAACGGTCCGCTCTTGATGCCCACCGGCTGGCTCTCGAACACCGCCGAACATCGGATATCCACCAGGAACGTGGCCAGCGCATCGAGACCTGCGCACAAATGGGTTTCGCGCTCGATATTGCTACCGAGCCCGAGGTAGACCTGAGTCAGCGACATCCGCGCTCGATCTCCACACCCACACCACCCTTGGCGGCCGGAACGGCGCCCGGCTTGGTCAGTTTCAGTCGCACCCAGGTGATCTTGAATTCGGCCATCAGCACTTCAACCAGACGCTCGGCAAAGGTTTCGACCAGTTGGAACTGCGCCTGCTCGGCAAAGGCCTGAATGCGCGTGGAAACACTGGCGTAATCGAGCGCCAGGGTCAGGTCGTCACCGGCGGCAGCCGGGCGATTGTCCCAGGCGAAGCTCAGATCAAGACGCAGGCACTGACGGATGCCACGCTCCCAGTCGTAGGCACCGATCACGGTGTCGACTTCCAGGCCCTCGATAAACACTCTGTCCAAGCACTTCTCTCCGCTGCACGACAAGGGCGCGATGCGCCGTTAGAATCAGGGCGTCCTCGCCCGGAATAGTTAGCATGTTTTGGTTACTGGCGATTCTCGCCTACCTGCTCGGCTCGCTGTCCTTCGCCATTTTGCTCAGCCGCCTGACCGGAAATCCGGATCCGCGAATGAGTGGCTCGGGTAATGCCGGCGCCACCAACATGCTGCGCCTGGCCGGTCGCAAACTGGCGATCCTGACCCTGCTCGGTGATCTGTGCAAAGGCCTGCTGCCGGTGCTGATCGCCTCGAGCGCGGGCCTCTCACTGCAGGATCAGGCGTGGATTGGCGTGTGCGCCGTGATCGGTCACCTGTTCCCTTTGTACTTTCGCTTCCGCGGCGGCAAAGGCGTTGCCACTGCCGCCGGCATGCTGCTCGGCCTGTATCCACCCGCCGCACTGCTGGCCGTATGTGCCTGGCTACTGACGTTCTACCTGACCCGCACCAGCTCGCTGGCGGCGCTGATTGCCACGCCACTGACCCTGCCGTTGCTGGCCTGGCAAGAGCCGGAAGCCTTGCTGCCAATGAGCGCGCTGACCTTGCTGATTGTCTGGCGCCATCGCGGCAATCTACGCGACCTGTTTGCCGGGCGCGAACGGCATTTCTGACTGCCGTTCATGAGCGCCGCTCATTACAGCGCCGACAACTGCTCCATTGGCCAGCGTGCCTGCACGGTGATTGCCAGACTTTCCTGCTGACCAGCCTTCAGGCGCTGACAACCGGCAAACGCGATCATCGCGCCATTGTCGGTGCAGAACTCCGGGCGCGCATAGAACACATCGCCCTTCATATCGCCGAGCATCTTTTCCAGCGAAACCCGCAACGCCTTGTTGGCGCTGACGCCGCCGGCAATCACCAGCCGCTTCATGCCTGCCTGTTTCAGGGCGCGCTTGCACTTGATGGTCAAAGTCTCCACCACGGCCTGCTGGAATGCCAGCGCGATGTCGCAACGGGCTTGCTCGCCGTCGTCCCCGGCGCTGACGCATTGCTGCCAGGTGTTGAGGGCGAAGGTTTTCAAGCCGCTGAAGCTGAAGTCCAGACCTGGGCGATCACACATCGGACGCGGAAAAGTGAAACGTCCTGCGACGCCCTTCTCGGCCAGTTTGGCGATTTCCGGCCCACCGGGGTAATTGAGGCCCATCATCTTTGCGGTTTTGTCGAAGGCTTCACCGGCCGCATCGTCGAGCGTCTCGCCGAGCAGGCTGTATTGGCCAATGCCGTCGACCTGAACCAACTGCGTATGGCCACCGGAAACCAACAAAGCGACGAACGGGAATTGCGGCGGTTTCGGCTCCAGCATCGGTGCCAGCAAGTGGCCTTCCATGTGGTGCACGCCAAGCGCCGGAATGCCCCAGGCAAACGCCAGCGCCTGCGCGCAGGAGGCACCGACCAGCAGCGCGCCGACCAGGCCAGGACCTGCGGTGTAGGCGATTGCGTCGATCTCGGTCGGCACACAGTCGGCCTCGGCCAACACCTGACGGATCAAGGGCAGCATGCGTTTGACGTGGTCACGCGAGGCCAGCTCCGGCACTACACCGCCATAGACTCGGTGCAGGTCGATCTGACTGAACAGCGCGTCGGCCAGCAGACCGCGTTCACTGTCATACAATGCGACGCCGGTTTCGTCGCAGGAGGTTTCTAATCCCAGTACTAGCATGGGTTTGCGCCTTGTTTAGGCTGAATTCGAAGGCGCGCATAATAGTCGCCACGTGATGCCCCGACCAGCGGTTTTCGATCAGAGGCTTTGCATTCCGAGCGATGAGGGGTTAACATCCGCAACCCTTAAAAACCGACGTCTTCAAGTGCTCTTTTGCCGCGAGGATGTTGACCCCGGTAATGAATGAAGGTAGCTCTGGATGCCAGCCGTCAAAGTAAAAGAGAACGAACCCTTCGACGTAGCTCTGCGTCGTTTCAAGCGCTCCTGCGAAAAAGCCGGTGTACTGGCTGAAGTTCGTAGCCGCGAATTTTACGAGAAGCCAACTTCTGAGCGTAAGCGCAAAGCAGCAGCCGCTGTTAAGCGTCACGCCAAGAAAGTTCAGCGCGAACAGCGCCGCGCCGTTCGTCTGTACTAATCCACAGACGTTCGTAGCAAGCTTCTTGCCTAAGCCCGGCCCTCAGCCGGGCTAATGGCATTTGCGTAAAACGCTTGATGCTTCACCGTCGACGCCGCCGATGCGACCGAGACAAATCTGCTTCACCGCGTCAGGCCTGGCTCTTTTGCCAGCGGTGCACGTCTTTTCTGACGAGCCTTTCAAGGCTACTGACGAGCACACCCACTGATTCCTCTTACGACGATCAGCCCAAGGCACCTGCATGCGTGCCCGCTTTATTGAGCTATCCGAGGCCGACAACCGGCCGTCAGCGGATTCAGCGCAACACTTTCAAATAGTCGAAGACTGATAGGTACTAACGTCAGTGGATTTTCGGCAGATACACTTCCCGACAGCGATCACGCAGACGACACCGGTCGAGCCGCACTTTTTGTGCGTTTCCAGCAATGGCCCGCGTCCGACAGCCTGTCGCAACGGATTTATTGCAGCGCAGACAACGAGAACGCCATGGCCGGGCTGATTCCCCAGAGCTTCATTGACGACCTGCTGAACCGCACCGACATCGTCGACGTGGTCAGCTCGCGCGTGCAATTGAAGAAGGCCGGCAAGAACTACACCGCCTGCTGCCCGTTCCACAAAGAGAAAACCCCGTCGTTCAGCGTCAGCCCCGACAAGCAGTTCTATTACTGTTTCGGCTGCGGCGCTGGCGGCAACGCCCTCGGCTTTCTCATGGATCACGACAATCTGGATTTCCCCCAGGCCGTCGAAGATCTGGCCAAAGCCGCCGGCATGGAAATCCCCCGCGAAGAAAGCGGCCGCGAGCGCAAGCCGCGTCAGCCGACCGATTCGCCGCTGTACCCGCTGCTCACCGCCGCCGCTGATTTTTACCGGCAGGCACTCAAGAGTCATCCGTCGCGCAAGGCTGCGGTGGATTACCTCAAGGGCCGCGGCCTGACCGGCGAGATCGCTCGGGATTTCGGCCTCGGCTTTGCGCCGCCAGGCTGGGACAACCTGCTCAAGCATCTGAGCAGCGACACCCTGCAACAGAAAGCCATGATCGAAGCCGGCCTGCTGATCGAGAACGCCGAAACCGGCAAGCGCTATGATCGCTTCCGCGATCGCGTGATGTTCCCGATCCGCGACACCCGTGGACGGATCATCGCCTTCGGCGGTCGCGTACTGGGCGACGACAAGCCCAAGTACCTGAACTCACCGGAAACCCCGGTATTCCATAAAGGCCAGGAACTCTACGGCCTTTATGAAGCACGCAAGAACAATCGCAACCTCGACGAAATCATCGTCGTCGAGGGTTATATGGACGTCATCGCCCTCGCCCAGCAAGGCTTGCGCAATGCCGTCGCCACACTGGGTACCGCGACCAGCGAAGAACATTTGAAACGCCTGTTCCGCGTCGTCCCGAACGTATTGTTCTGCTTCGACGGCGACCAGGCCGGCCGCAACGCAGCCTGGCGTGCACTGGAAGCGACCCTGCCGTGCCTGCAGGACGGTCGTCGCGCGCGGTTCCTGTTTTTGCCCGAAGGCGAAGACCCGGACACCCTGGTTCGCGCCGAAGGCACCGACGCATTCAAGGCGCGCATCAATCAGCACGCGCAGCCGCTGGCCGATTATTTTTTCCAGCAACTGACCGAAGAATCCGACCCGCGCTCTCTTGAGGGCAAGGCGCACATGGCCACCCTCGCCGCACCATTGATCGACAAGGTGCCGGGCGCGAACCTGCGCATCCTCATGCGTCAGCGCCTGACCGAGATTACCGGCCTGAGCAGCGAAACCGTCAGCCAATTGGTTCAGAGTGCGCCGCAGGAAGCACCGCCCGCCTACGATCCGGGCTTCGATTACGACGCCATGCCGGACTACAGCGACTACCATCAGCCGCAGGCACAGGACATGTACGCGCCGCAGCAGGAATGGACGCCGAAGAAACCCGGCGCCGGCGGCAAGAAGTGGGACAAGAAACCGTGGGACAAGAACGGCAAGCGTGGTGGCGATCGCGAACAGCAGCGCCCGCGCACGCCGATTGGCGTTGAATCGCCGACCCTGACGGCATTGAGAACATTGCTCCATCATCCGCAACTGGCCAAGCGCGTCGAGGACGCCGGGCATATTGCCGATGAAAATCAGACCAACGCCCAGCTGCTTGTGGCGCTGCTCGAAGCCGTACAGAAGAATCCCAAGCTAAACTCATTTCAGTTGATCGCGCGATGGCACGGCACTGAACAGGGTCGCTTGCTCAAGGCACTGGCAGAAAAGGAATGGCTGATTGACGGAGATAACCTTGAACAACAGTTTTTCGACACCATTACTAGCTTGTCCGCCCGCCAACGCGAGCGAAATCTCGAACAGTTACTCAGGAAAGCGCGGCAAAGCGAACTGAGCGTCGAAGAGAAAAATCAACTGCGCGACCTTTTAAGTCGCAATGTTTCCGCATCAAACCCGACCTCAACTGGCGCGTGAGGTCATAGCTCAGGTATAATCCTCGGCTTGTTTTTTGCCCGCCAAGACCTTCAGTGGATAGGGTGTTATGTCCGGAAAAGCGCAACAGCAGTCTCGTATTATTGAGTTGATCAAACTGGGTCGTGAGCAGAAGTATCTGACTTACGCCGAGGTCAACGACCACCTGCCCGAGGATATTTCAGATCCGGAGCAGGTGGAAGACATCATCCGCATGATTAACGACATGGGGATCCCCGTACACGAGAGTGCTCCGGATGCGGACGCCCTTATGTTGGCCGACGCCGATACCGACGAGGCCGCTGCGGAAGAAGCAGCCGCTGCGTTGGCGGCGGTGGAGACCGATATCGGTCGCACCACTGACCCGGTGCGCATGTACATGCGTGAAATGGGTACGGTCGAGCTTCTGACCCGTGAAGGCGAAATCGAAATCGCCAAGCGGATCGAAGAAGGCATTCGTGAAGTGATGAGCGCAATTGCGCACTTCCCTGGCACGGTTGACCACATTCTCTCCGAGTACACCCGCGTCACCACCGAAGGTGGTCGCCTGTCCGACGTCCTGAGCGGTTA
>NZ_RCOA01000012.1:0-18882 GCF_004307585.1 Pseudomonas sp. Sample_20
GAAGGCGGCGGCACAGTCAACATCGTCATCGCCTGACACTGCGCTTTCGCGAGCAGGCTCGCTCCCACACGGGTCAGTGGAAATCGCGGCTCTGCACATGAATGCCATTGAGCAGCGGGCTCAGGTCGCTCATGCGCCCGGCGATCAAGTGACGCACATCGCCTTCGCGTTCCCAGCGGCCGTCGACCTTGAGCAATTGCGACCCCACCAGCACTTGGCGCTGACGCTCGGCCAGGTCACGCCAGACCACCACGTTGACGTTGCCGAACTCGTCTTCCAGGGTCACGAACGTCACCCCGCTGGCCGTACCGGGGCGCTGTCGGCCGGTGACCAGACCGGCCACGCTGACCGGCCGGCCATGTTCGATATCCATCAACTCGCGCGAACTGCGGCAACGCCGGGCCTGCAACTCGCCACGCAACAATGCCAACGGGTGCGGCCCCAGCGTCGTCCCCACCGTGGCGTAATCAGCATGCAAGTCTTCGCCAACGCTGGGTTTGGGCAGGACGATTTTGACTTCTTCCTCGTTGGGCAGGCCGGCGAACAGGCCGAGTTGTTTCTGCACCCCGGCCACTTCCCAACGCGCACGATGACGATGCCCGGCCAGACCGCGCAAAGCGCCGGAGTCTGCCAGCAAGGCCTGCGCACGACTGTCGAGGGCGGCGCGCTCACCCAGGTCAGCGACATCGGCAAACGCCCCGTGGCGGCGCGCGGCTTCGATGCGCCGCGCATCTTCTTCGCGAAACCCCTTGATCATGCGCAGGCCCATGCGAATTGCCGGTTGCCCGGCACTCAACGGTTCGAGGCTGCAATCCCAGTCGCTGGCGCGCACGTCCACCGGACGGATCTGCAATTGGTGCCGCCGCGCGTCCTGCAGAATCTGGTCCGGGCTGTAAAAGCCCATCGGCCAACTGTTGATCAGTGCACAGGCGAACGCCGCTGGCTCGTGACACTTGAGCCAGCAACTGGCGTAGGTCAGCAAGGCGAAACTGGCGGCGTGGGATTCGGGGAAGCCGTAACTGCCGAAGCCCTTGATCTGCTCGAAGATCTGCGCAGCGAATTCCGGTGTGTAGCCGTTCTTTTTCATGCCGGCGGCGAGGCGTTCCTTGTGCGGCTCCAGTCCGCCATGGCGCTTCCACGCCGCCATCGAGCGGCGCAACTGATCGGCCTCGCCGGGGCTATAGTCGGCAGCGACGATGGCGATCTGCATGACCTGTTCCTGGAACAACGGCACGCCCAGGGTTCTTTTGAGTACGACTTCGAGCGCCGGCGACGGATAGGTTTCCGCCTCTTCGTTATTACGTCGGCGCAGATACGGATGAACCATGCCGCCCTGAATCGGCCCGGGACGGACAATCGCCACTTCAATCACCAGATCGTAGAAGGTCTTTGGCTTCAGGCGCGGCAGCATCGACATCTGCGCCCGCGATTCGATCTGGAACACGCCGACGGTATCGGCGCGGCTGATCATTTCGTAGGTCGGTTTGTCTTCGGCGGGGATCGTCGCGAGCGTCAGGTTCAGATCACGATGCCGGCGCAGCAGATCGAAGCAGCGGCGAATCGCACTGAGCATGCCCAAGGCGAGGATATCCACCTTGAGCAGGCCGACCGCATCGAGGTCGTCCTTGTCCCACTGAATGATGGTGCGGTCGGCCATTGCCGCGTTTTCGACCGGCACCAAGGTGTCCAGCGGCTGCTCGGAGATCACAAATCCACCGGGATGCTGCGACAGATGCCGGGGGAAGCCAATCAGTTGCCCGGTCAGGCTCAGTACCCGGCGCAGCACCGGACTGTCCGGGTCGAAGCCGCCTTCACGCAAACGTTCCAGCGGCGGCGTCTCATCGCTCCAGCGCCCGCAGCAGTCGGCCAGCGCGTTGATCTGATCCGGCGGCAGGCCGAGGGCCTTGGCCACATCGCGCACGGCGCCGGTGGCGTGATAGGTGCTGACCACCGCCGTCAGCGCCGCACGTCGCCGGCCATAACGGTTGAACACGTATTGCAGGACTTCTTCGCGGCGCTCGTGCTCGAAATCGACATCGATATCCGGCGGCTCGTTGCGCTCTTTGGACATGAAGCGTTCGAACAATAGCGTGGTGCGCTCCGGGTCGATTTCGGTGATGCCCAAGGCATAACACACCGCCGAGTTGGCTGCCGAACCACGCCCCTGACAGAGGATTTTCTGTGTGCGGGCAAAGCGCACCACGTCGTGCACGGTGAGGAAGTAGCTTTCATAGCCGAGCTCAGCGATCAATTGCAACTCGTCATCGATCTGCTTGAGCACCTTGGCCTGAGGCCCTTTCGGCCAGCGCCAGGCAATGCCCTCCTCGGTCAGATGGCGCAACCAGGAACTGGCACTGTGCCCCTCGGGCACCAGCTCTTTCGGGTACTGATAGCGCAGCTCGCTCAGATCGAAGGTGCAGCGGCTGGCCAGTTTTAGCGACGCTTCGAGCAAGTCCGGCGGATACAGGGCGCGCAGCTCATCGAGGCAACGCAAATGCCGCTCGCCGTTGGGATGCAGGCGCAAACCCGCTTCGGCCACGGGGATGTGATGACGGATCGCGGTCATGGTGTCCTGCAAGGCACGGCGCCCCCGGGCATGCATGTGCACATCGCCGCTGGCCACGGCTGGAATCTGCAACTCAGCCGCCAGAGCCAACAATGCCGCAAGCCGCTGCTGATCGTTCTGCCCGCGATGCAGTTGCACCGTGAGCCACAGGCGGTCGCCGAAGGTTTGTTTCAGCCAGCGCCCTTCTTCCCGGTCATCCACTGAATCCGGCACCCACAACACCAGCAAACCCGGCAGCGCTTCGGCGAAGTCTTCGCGCAGCACCTGATACTGGCCTTTCTGCGTACGCCGCCGAGCCTGGGTGATCAAGCCGCACAAGGCCTGATAACCGGCAAGGTTTTCCACCAGAAGCACCAGTTTCGGGCCGTTGTCGATGCGTATCTCGCTGCCGATGATCAACGGCAACTCAACGGACTTCGCCGCTTGCCACGCACGAACGATGCCGGCCAGGGTACATTCGTCGGTGATCGCCAGCGCCTGATAGCCGTGCTTTTTCGCCCGCTGAAACAGTTCCAG
Organism: Pseudomonas sp. Sample_20; assembly: GCF_004307585.1. Taxonomy (NCBI): domain Bacteria; kingdom Pseudomonadati; phylum Pseudomonadota; class Gammaproteobacteria; order Pseudomonadales; family Pseudomonadaceae; genus Pseudomonas; species Pseudomonas sp. Sample_20. The sequence continues at coordinate 3,083 of NZ_RCOA01000012.1, forward strand.
CGCGCTCGAGGCTCCGCGCTGGAAACTGAAGTTCGACAGGCAATGCAGTTCGGCGTAATCGGCACTCATGCGAACCAGCCTTGCAGCCACAGCGGACCGCCCTCACCCACCGCCCGCCAGGCCCAGCCCTGCTGACCGGCGCGGTTCTGGATCAGGTAGTAATCACGCCGCACGTCGCCACCGTCCCACCAACCGGATTCGATGCGCTCAGGCCCCATGAGAATCCGCGCCGAACCTTCCGGCACGCTTTGCGGTTCGTTGAGCAGCCAGCCCGGACGCTGCACGCTGGGCAACCCCGTGCAAAGGTGTTTATCGGCAGCGTTCTGCCACGCGCACTCGGGGCGATGATCGGCCTGAAAGCGCAGCCCCTGCACCGCGTCATCACCCAGCCGTGCGCGCAGGCGTTCGCGCAATTGCTCCCAGGGCAAGGTCTGCTGCGGGCGGTCGTCGAACAGCTCCTGATATTGCGGAACGAAACTCGGCAGGTCTTCGGCGCGCAAGCGAAAACCACGCACCGGTGCCTCCACCTGAACTTGTTCCAGCCGGCCACGGGCCAGTTCGAAGAGCATCGCCGCGTCACGCTCGGCGCTGAGCAGGCCGACCTTGATCACTGTGTCCGGCAGCCCGGCGTGTTCCAGATGCAGGTCGAAACGCTGCACGCCACTGTCGCGCCCGCAGAGGAACGCCGACAAATCGCCGGTCAAGCGCCGTAACGGGAATAGCAAGGCTTGATGGGATTGCACGTCGAAATTCAGTTCGATGCGGATATCGAAACGGTCGGGCGGCAGATAGAACGCCAGCGCCAGAGGGCGTGCGCCGAACAGCGTGTCGAGGTGCTTGAGCATCTGCGCTTCGAAACGCCGGGCCAGTGCCTGGCGTGGAAGGCTTTGCACCTGACTGAGATTGCGCAGGCCCATGCGCGACAACGCCGTGGCGACATTCGGCTCCAGCCCGACGCGGTCGACCGGCAATTGCCCGAGATGATGCTGCAAGGCCTCGCCGTCCGGCACCACCAGGCCATCGTAGGCATTGGCCAGCACTCGCGCCGCCACCGGGTTCGGCGCGGCGACGATGCGATGACGAAAGCCCAGGTCTTTCAACTCCTGGCGCAGGCGAGCTTCAAATTGCGGCCAGGTACCGAACAGTCCGAGGCTGGATTCGATCTCGAACACCACGGTACGCGGGTAATGCACGCTGACTTGCGCGCTGAAACGGTAGGCCCATGCGGCGAGAAACTGCTGCCAGTGCTCGACCTCGGCCACCTCATAATCGGCGGTGGCAAAGCCTTTGCTCATGGCTTGCGCGGCGGTCATCGACATGCCAGGGCGCAGGCCGAGTTTGCGTGCCGCCGGATTAACCGCTTGCAGCACTCGCCGCTGGGCCGGGCCGCTGAGCAGGACCAGCGGCTCTTCAGGGTCGGGCCGCTGACGCAGCACGGCGTCGAGGGCCAATTGCGGAAACAGGATACATACCCAGCGCATGACAATCAGTGCCCCACGGCAAAGGCAATCGGCGTAGCACGCGCCAGGCCGCCACGGCATTTGAGTACGCGTAGCTGCGCCGGTTTGGCATCGATGGCTATGCGTAACGCTGCCGGTGACGGGTTGACCGCTTCGCTCAACGGGCGCCAGGCAAAGGCCAGGGTCTGGCCGGTTTCCGCCGCTACCTGCAAACGCCGCAAGGCTCGGTCATCGGCCTTGTTCGGCCAGCACAGCACCGCGCCGCAACTGCCCGAGCGCAGGCATTGCTCCGCCGCCCACAAGGCATCGCGCTCGCTGGCCTGAATCACCGACAACTGGCGCAGATCGACTCCGGCATTGGCCCAGGCCTGCGGGTACGGCACGAACGGCGGCGCCACCAACACGATGCGCTCACCGGCCGCGGACAATCGCGCCAGGGTTGGCCAGACCAGTTGTAGCTCGCCGACACCGGGGCCGGCGAGAAGGATTTCGCTCAGCGCCGCTTCCGGCCAGCCGCCGCTGGGCAGAGCTGCGTCCAGTCCCGCATGCCCGGTCGGCTGCGGACTCGCCGCCGGTGGCGCAGGCCTGCCGCGCCAGACCTGGCCGCCATTGAACAGCGTATCCAACGCAACGACGGCGCCCATCAGCCTTGCCTCACCAGACCACAGAACACGCCTTCGATGGCCAGATCCTGATCATCACGCACGACAATCGGCTTGTACGCCGGGTTACGCGGCAGCAGGCGCACTTCATCCCCGATCCGTTCGAAGCGTTTGATGGTGACTTCACCGTCCAGACGCGCAACGACGATCTGGCCGTTCAGCGCCTCGGGATTGCGCCGTACACCGACCAGATCGCCGTCGAGGATGCCGTCTTCGATCATCGAGTCGCCCTGCACCCGCAGCATGTAATCCGGGGTGCGGGAGAACAGCGCCGGGTCGAGCAGCAAACGGTTATGGATATCGACATCGGCGCCAATCGGTGCGCCGGCAGCCACGCGACCGAGTACGGGGATCTCCAGCAATTCCGGACGCGGTGGCTGACCGAGCAGGCGAATGCCCCGGGCCTGATGCGGATTGACCTCAATGAAACCGGCTTCGGTGAGCGCCAGCACATGCTTGCGCGCCACGCTGCGCGAGGCAAAACCAAAAGCCTCGCTGATTTCAGCGAGGCTTGGGGGCTGACCGTGCTCGGCGATGCGATCGCGGATAAAGGTCAGAATGGCGGTACGGCGGGGAGTCAGGTTCGTCATGGAGTACATTTGTACTCCTGTGGGAATTTCCTGACAAGAACCGCCAGTCGGCGCAAGCCGACGCAGGCAGCTGCAATCGGATCAATCTGTCTGATCGTTCCCACGCTCTGCGTGGGAATGCCTCAAGGGACGCTCCGCGTCCAGTGACGCGGAGCGTCACGGGCTGCATTCCCACGCGGAGCGTGGGAACGATCATCGGATAAGGTCAGGAAGCCAGTTGCGCCAGGTACTCCCACGGGTAAATCCCGCGTTGATGGCCATCGCTGAACACCAGTTGCACACCATACCCCTGCGGATTGACCTCGATCAGGCGCACGCGATCATCAACCAGCGGCGTGACACCGCGCAGGCGAAATGCGCGGCATTGCGAGCATGGGCATTGCCGGCGCAGATCGGCATGCGTGAGCAACGATTCGCGCCCGTCCGGCCAGCTCAGGCGCAACGTGCGTGCACTCTGCGAGTTGCCCACCGACAGTGGGTTCATTGCAACTGACTCAACGCGATGCGCACGGCTTTGCGCACTTCCGGGTCGCCGTCGTCCTGCGCTGCCTGCAACGCGGCCACGGCGCCGCGATCGTTCAATTCACCGAGGGCCAGCGCGGCTTCCTTGCGCAGATTGCTGATGCGGTGGCCGAGGGTGTCGATCAGCGCGTCCAGCGCCGGGACGAAGCGCAAGCGGCCGAGGCTGCGAGTGGCGCGCAAGCGCACTTGCCAGTAATCATCGCTCAGCGCTTCGACCAAGGCCGGGCCGGCGTCGCTGTGGCCAACCTTGCCCAGTGTCGTCGCGGCTTCTTCGCGCACTTGCCAGGCCTGATCTTGCAAAGCCTGGCGCAACGCCGGCAATACTTCGGCGCCACTGGCCAGACCCAGCGCACCCGTCGCGGCGCGGCGCACTTCGGTGTCCGGGTCGTCGCTGGCCAGTTGCGCCAGGGCTGGCAGCGCCTCGATCTGTTTGAGCCAGCCGAGCACACCGACCGCTTCGCGACGGACATTGCCATCGGCGTCCACCAACGCGGCGACGGCAGCCGGCGCGGCCTCGGCGAAGCGCAATTCGCGTAACGCCCGAAAGGCGGCGATGCGCACACTGACATCGGCATGTTCGGTCCACGGCAGAATCACGCGCCCCGCCGCTGCAGTCTTGAGCAGGCTCAGGCTTTGCGCCGCTGCCGATTGCACAGCGGGCGACGGATCCGTCAGCGCTTCGCACAAGGCTTGCACGACCGCTTCATCCTCCCACGCTTCGAGCAATCGTGCGGCTTCAGCGCGAACGTCCTCGGCGGGATCCTGCCGGAGTCGATCAACCAGCCAGAGCAAACCATCCGGCTCCTCCAGATCGGCCAGATCAATCAGGGCAATGCGCCGCACGCCAGCGTCTTCAGCCGTCAGGCGCGGTTGCAGGGCGAGGATGTCTTCGTTGTCGGTCACAGCAAAAATAGAGGTCATAGGGCAAATCGCGGCAAAGGGGTTTCAGGAGGCAGGCCGAGCGGATTGAGGCGCGGCAGCGGTCGGTCGTTGTCGTGGCGCAGCAGGTCGAGGCAATGGCGTTTCAGTCGAGCGAACTCGGGGCTGGTCACCAGTTCGCTGGTACGCGGGCGTGGAAAGTCCAGACGCAGGTCTTCGATGATTCGCCCTGGTCGCGCGCTCATTACCAGCAAGCGATCGGCTAGAAACAGCGCCTCGTCGATGTCATGGGTGACGAAAACCACGGTGGTGCGGATGCGCGTCCAGATGTCCAACAGCAGTTCCTGCATGTTCAAGCGGGTCAGCGCATCCAGCGCGCCGAACGGCTCGTCCATCAGCAACAGGCGCGGTCGATTGACCAGCACCCGTGCGATCTCCACCCGCTGCTGCATGCCACCGGAGAGCTGATCCGGCCAGCGCTCGGCAAAGCCTTCGAGGCCGACCAGTTTGAGGATTTCATCAGCCGCGCGATGCCGCTCAGCCTTGCCGACGCCGCGCATCTTCAGGCCGAAGGCGACGTTGTCGCGCACCGTACGCCACGGGAACAGCGTGTGGTGCTGAAACACCATGCCGCGCTGCGGCGACGGGCCGGCCACCGCGCTGCCGTCGACTTTCAAGCTGCCGGTACTGGCATTCAAGTGTCCGGCCAGGGCGCCGAGCAAGGTCGACTTGCCGCAACCGGAGGGGCCGAGAATGCACACGAACTGGCCGGATTCGATCTGGCAATCGAGGCCCTGCACCGCTTCGAAGGCTTCGCGGCCCTGGCCGAGGACGATGGACAACTGGCGAATGTCGATCCGCCCTGCCGGGGTTTGCATCACGCTCATCAGGCTTTGCCTCGCGGTCGATGCCAAGGCGTGAACAAGCCGCCCAGGCGTTTGATCAGCCAACTGCTGCCCATGCCCAACACGCCGATCAGGAGCATGCCGACGACAATGTCGGCGTAGTTCTGAATGGTGTAGGACTCCCAGGTGTAGTAACCGATGCCGAACTGCCCGGAGATCATTTCCGCGGTCACCAGACAGAACCACGAAGTGCCCATGCCGATCGCAAGGCCAGTGATGATGCTCGGCGCAGCGCCCGGGAGGATTACTTCCAGCAGAATCGCCCGGCGCCCTGCTCCGAGGCTTTTTGCAGAGGCGATCAGGCGTGGATCGACGCCTTCGACGCCGTGCACGGTGTTGAGCAGGATCGGGAACAGCGCGCCGGTGAAGGTGATAAAGACCATCGACAATTCCGAGGATGGAAACATCAGGATCGCCAGCGGAATCCACGCCACGGCGGGGATCGGGCGCAGGACTTCCAGTGGCGGCAGCAGAATGTCTTCGGCCCATTTCGACCGGCCGATGGCCAGGCCCAGGGCGATGCCGAGGATCAACGCCGCCACGTAACCGGCGAAGACCCGGCCGAGGCTGCTGCTCAGGTGCTGCCAGAGTTTGCCCGAGTCGCCCAGGCCCAGCGCGGCTTCGATCACCGCCAGTGGCGTCGGCACGTTGGCAAAGGTGACCAGGCCGAGGTTCCAGTGATGGCTGGCGGCGAGTTGCCAGAAGAGCAGGCAGAGCAGCAGTGAGGCGGCTTTTGATGTCCAGCGCAACGGTGTTTTCATAGTCCGGTTTCCAGTTCGGGTTCTGTGTGATGGCTGAGATTTACCCCCTCACCCCAGCCCTCTCCCCCAGGGGGGCGAGGGGGAAAGGGAGCCGATTTGCGTGCTTTTCACGACCTGAGTTCGACTCGGTACTTCACGTCGGCGTATCTCTCACCAACAACTCGGTCAGTCCCCTCTCCCTTCGGGAGAGGGTTAGGGTGAGGGGCTTTTGATCTTCAGCGCGCAGCAACAACCTGCGCAGTGGCATCGCTAAAGTCGAACACCTTGCCGCCCTGCGCCGCAGCGTATTGCTGGGCCTGGCCCTTGAGCAGAAATGCGCTGAGGCGACCCTTGGCATCGCTGGCAAACCACGCCTGTTCAGCGAGCAACTTGATCCCGCTGTCACTGGCCTGCGCATACACCGCACGAATGTTCTTGCCCTCCTGTTTCAACCCTGCCAACGCGGTGAAGGCCGCTTCAGCCGAGCCATAACGGCGGACTTTTTCCTCGCCACGCACCCAGATTTCCGCGACATGGCTGACGTCGGTGATGGCTTTGCCCGTCGCCGCATCCACACCCGGCACCGGCGTCTGCGCGTAGTTGGCCAGTTGCGCGGTGTAATCGAGGTTCGCAGCCTTGAAGGCGGCGCGGATGTACTGGTCGTCGATGAAGCTGTTCAGGTCGAGCCCGCGATCGGCTTTCTTCAGCAGCTTCAGGGTATCGATGGCGGTACCGACGGCCTGGCGATATTCAGGCTTCCAGCTCAGGTCACGGGTCTGTACGCCGAGCGGGCCGTGGAACAGGTAGTTGACCTCGGCATCGACCCCGGTGACTTTGGCGATCAGTTCGCTGTACTTCTCCGGTTCGGCGGCGAGCAGTTGGTTGGCTTCGATGCTCGCACGCAGGTAGGCGACGACGATTTCCGGGTACTTTCTGGCGTAGGCCTGATCGACCAATGCGCCATGGAAAGTCGGTGCGTTGGCCTGGGCGCCGTCATAGATCTTGCGGGCGAAACCACGGCTCGGGAATAGCTCGGCGAAGGGCACGAAATCGGCGTGGGCGTCGATCTTGCCGGCCTGCAATGCCGAGCCGGCGACTTCCGGTGGCTGGGCGATGATGTTGACATCCTTGAGCGGGTCCCAGCCCTGCTCTGCCACGGCGCGCAGCAACATGCCGTGAGCCGTCGAGGCGAACGGCACCGAAATGGTCTTGCCCTTGAGTTCGCTCAGGCTTTGCACCGACGAAGCGCTCGGCACGACGATGCCGTTGCCGCTGCCCTTGATGCTGCCCGACAGCACGCTGATGAACAGGCTGTGCTTGCCCGCCGTTTCGAATGCCACGCCGTTGAACGCACCGGGGAAATCGGCCATGGCGCCAAAGTCGAGCTTGCCGGCGACCATCTCGTTGGTCAGCGGCGCGCCACTGGTGAAATTCTTCCATTGCACGTCGTACTTCGCATCTTTGTAGGCGCCATCGTGGGGCAGGTATTTTTCCAGCAGACCCAGTTCCCTGATCAACAGGCCACCGGCGGCGCAGTTGATGGTGGTGTCCTGAGTGCCGATGGCGATGCGGATGGTTTCGGCCGAGGCCGACAAGGTGAATGAAGCCAGGACCAGCCCAGCGAGTGCTGCACGCAACATGAGTGTTTCCCCTCGAATCATTGGTTTGAAGTTCGTCTCCGCCGCGATCGGGGCGCGGTGGGAAACGAGGGGTGTTTTGCACTTCAGCGTCCGGGGTTCACCGGATGGCTATTGGATAATCACAATTGCAATGTGGGAGCGAGCCTGCTCGCGAAGGCGGCGGGTCAGTCACCATCATTGTTGAATGAGTGATTGCTTTCGCGAGCAGGCTCGCTCCCACAATGGATTTGGGGTCAACGCAACAAATAGGGGATGTCGACCTTCACCGCCCCCGTCGGGCAATCCTTCTCACACGGCATGCAGTACCAGCATTCATCGAACGCCATGTAGGCCTTTTGCGTGGCCGGGTTGATCGCCAGCAGGTCCATCGGGCAGACGTCGACGCACACGGTGCAGCCCTTTTCGGCGATGCATTTGTCCTCGTCGACGGTGACCGGCGCGTTGGAGCGGAAGAAGATTTCCTGAGCTTGATAAGCCATGGTTCGGACTCTCTTTCTAGTGATGCATCAAGCGGCGCAGGCGCCGACCCGCAGGCGGTCGTAAGCCTGCATTTCGTCGGCGTCGAGCGGGATGATGTAAGGCTCGACGGCTTTCTTGAAACTGGTCATGCGCCCGTCCTCGCCCTTCTTCAGATGGCAATGGCAGAACCACTCGGCGTCGTTGCGTTGCGGGTGATCGACGCGATAGTGGTACAAGCCCCAGCGGCTTTCGGCGCGGAACAACGACGCGCGGGCGGCCATTTCGGCGCAATCGCGGATCACGCTGGTTTCCATCGCTCGCATCAGTTCGTGAGCGTTGTTGGCTTTCATCTGCTCGAGATCGCGCTCGATGTCGCTGAAGCGTTGCAGGCCGATCTGCATTTTTTTGGTCACTTTCGGCGGTTGCAGGTAGTCGTTGACGAAGCGCCGCAGCTTGTACTCGACCTGCGCCGGCGGCAGACCGTCCTGACGATCGAGCGGCGCGTAGACCCGGGCCTGTTCCTTGACGATCTGCTCGCTGTCCAGTGCGGAAAACTCGCGGCCGGCGACAAATTCCGCGGCGTTGTGCCCGGCGAACCAGCCGTAAGTGAACGCGCCGAGCATGTAATTGTGCGGCACCGCAGCCATGTCGCCGGCCGAATACAAGCCTTTGACTGAAGTCTCGGCACGCTCGTTGACCCACACGCCGGACGCCGAGTGGCCGCTGCAAAAACCGATTTCCGAAATGTGCATTTCGACCATCTGCGTACGGTAGTCAGTGCCGCGATTGGCGTGGAACTGGCCACGGCTCGGACGCTCGTTGCTGTGCAGGATTTCCTCGATGTTCTGGATGGTTTCCTCGGCCAGGTGATCGAGTTTAAGGAACACCGGGCCGTTGCCGCTTTCCAGTTCCTGGTGAAATTCCCACATCATTTGCCCGCTCCAGTAGTCGCACTCGATGAAGCGTTCACCCTTGTTGTTGGCGGTGTAGCCACCCAGCGGGCCGGTGACGTAGGCGCAGGCCGGACCGTTGTAGTCCTTGATCAGCGGGTTGATCTGGAAGCACTCGAGATTGGCCAGTTCGGCACCGGCGTGATAGGCCATCGCGTAGCCGTCACCGGCATTGGTCGGGTTTTCGTAGGTGCCCATCAGGTAGCCCGACGACGGCAGACCGAGGCGTCCGGCCGCGCCGCAGGCGAGAATCACTGCTTTGGCCTTGATCACATGGAAGTCGGCGGTGCGGCAATCGAAGCCCATCACACCGTTGACCGCGCCCTCCTCGTCGGTCAGCAAACGCGTGCAGACCAGGCGATTGGTGATGCTCACCCGCGCACGTTTCAACTGCCGATACAGGACTTTCTTGATGTCGTGCCCTTCCGGCATCGGCAGCACATAGGCGCCCATGTGGTGGACCTTTTTCACCGCGTAGTCACCGGTTTCGTCCTTCTCGAACTTCACGCCCCAGCGGTCGAGTTGTTCGATGGTTTCAAAACTGTGCGTCGCATAGGTGTAGACCGCCGCCTGATTGACGATGCCGTCATTGGCGATGGTGATTTCCTTGGTGTACTGCTCCGGCGTCGAGTGGCCGGGAATGATGGCGTTGTTCAGGCCGTCCATGCCCATGCTGATCGCGCCGCTGCGTTTGACGTTGGCCTTGTCGACCAGCAAAACGCGCAAATCGCGGTTCTTCTCTTTGGCCTTTATCGCCGCCATCGGCCCGGCCGTACCGCCGCCAATCACGACGATGTCGTATTCCTGCTCTAGAACGTTGCGGGTCATGCCTGCTCCCCTTTTTGCCGGTCGATCCGCAGGCGGTACTGGAACGCATCGCCACGGTAATAAAGGTGTTCGAAGTCCAGCGGCTGGCCTTGGGCATCGTAGGTCAAGCGCTCGATGCGCATGATCGGCGAGCCCGCTTCGACGGCGAGTGCCTGGGTCAGGTCGCTGTCGGCCAGCACTGCGTCGATGGCCAGATCGGCGTGGCCGAGGGCGATGCCGCAGTCGTTTTCGAGGATCAGAAAGATGTCGCGGGTGACCAGATCAGCCTTCTCCAGTCGCTCACCGACCGTTTTAGGCAGGTAGGTGATTTCCAGCGAGATCGGCTCGCGATTGATCAGCCGTACGCGTTTGATCTGCGCGACGATTTCACCTTCGGCCACCTGCAGACGCTCGGCGACACGCTTGTCGGCCGGAATGAATTTGAAACTGCGCAGGCGGTTGATCACCTCGTAGCCGCGCCCGGTCATCGACTCGGCGAGGCCTTGCAGGCTGCTGACGTTCTGAAAGGTTTTCGGCTTGGCGACGAAGGTGCCCTTGCCGTGGATCTTGAAGATCAGTCCTTCCTTTTGCAGATCACCGAGTGCCTGGCGCACGGTGATGCGGCTGACTTTGAACAGCGCGCCCAGTTCGCTTTCGGAAGGCATCTGACTGTCTTGCGGGTATTCACCGTCGAGAATCCGCGCACGCAGGACGTCGCGCAGTTGGGTGTGCAGCGGAACGCTACTGAGGGAGAGAACGTTATCGGTCATCACGGGATCACTTGTTATAACGAGTTATGACGTGATCTTAGAGATGTGATGCCGAGGTTGAGAAATATTGTTTGGGCATAACCTTAGATGCGTGTTGCGCCAGAAGACCTGTGGGAGCGAGCCTGCTCGCGAAAGCGGTGTGTCAGTCACCCAAGATACTGACTGACAGAATGCTTTCGCGAGCAGGCTCGCTCCCACAGGGGATCGTGAGCTATTCAGCGTTTGAGTATCCGGTCCATGACCCAATCGGTCTTGACGGCTTGCTCGGCCACGGCGGGATGCTGTGAATCACCACGAATATGCGCATTCATCCCCAGCACGTGATGCCACTGGACATGCTCATGGTGGGCAATTTCCAGGCTGATCTGCTCGTCGGCAAACAGCTGCACCGGATGCTCGTCAAACACCGAAAACCCGATGCGCCCCTTGCTGCCGATGATCTCGACCCGATCCTCACGCCGGTCCGCAACAAAGTTCCAGCAGCCCATGCCCAGCGCTCCGGAAGCGAACCGCCAAGTGGCGCTGACCGCATCTTCCGCCGCGTACAGACCCGCCTGACGCGCGGTGAAACCGGCGACTTCAACGATGTCGCCAAGCAGATACTGGAACAGGTCCAGGCCATGGCTGGCCAGGTCGGCAAAGTAGCCGCCGCCCGCCACCGCCGGGTCGGTGCGCCAATTATCGCGACCCTCAAGATCAGCCGGCGACGGCGCTTTGGTCAGCGTCCAGCTCAGATGCCGGACATCGCCGATGCGACCCTCCTCCAGCCATTGCCGCACCTGGGCGAAGCGCGGCAGCGAGCGGCGGTAATACGAGACGAACAAGTGCAGACCGGCAGCGGCAAACGCTTGCTGCATCTCGCGGCTTTGCCCGGCGTTGAGCGCCATGGGCTTTTCCACGCAGCAATGCTTGCCGGCGGCGGCGACTTTCAGGCTGTAGGCATGGTGGCTGTCGGGCGGTGTGGCGATGTACACCGCGTCCACTTCGGGATCGTTGATCAGCGCATCGACATCGGTATAGACGCGGCTGATACCGTGGCGCGAAGCGTAATCGGTGACGGCTTCGAGGCGTCGACCCATCACCGCGACCAGCGCCGAACCGGGCGCCTTGTAAAAGGCCGGTCCGCTCTTGCGTTCAGCGACACTGCCGCAACCGATCATGCCCCAGCGCACCACGTTCATAGGCAGTCCTCAGCCGATGCGCAGCGCGCGCAGATCAAGGCGTCCGTCCTTGAGCGGCGGGCACCAGTAGTAGCCGCCGGTGATTGGCCGGCTGATCTGGTACAAGCCATCGGCAATACCGTCCTCCAGGCCGCTCATGCGCCGCAGCTGCGCTTCGAAGGCATCCAGCGAAAAGCCGAAGGCGAGGAACATCAAACCGGCACGATCGCCTTCAATCCATGGCATCGAGCGGCGCACGACGAACGCTTCCGGCGTGAAGCTCTCTTGCGCGGTGCGTTTGACGTGGGCGGAGATCGGCGCGTCGTCGATTTCTTCGTTATCGCTCAAGCGCCGTCCCATGATGTCGTCCTTGGCCCCTGCAGACAGGCGATGAAAACCCTTGAGGTCGTGCTGCCACTGCTGGATCGCGGCGAAGCTGCCACCGACCAGCCCGTCCGCGCCACTGCTCAGCAGCGCGGCGGCGACAGCGGCGTCATCGTGGGGGTTTTCCGTGCCGTCCTCGTACCCGGTAAGGTCGTGGCCGTCCATATGACGGAAGGCTTCCTGCATTTCGACCAGACGCAAGGCCGGGGCCAGCGCGGCTTCGATAGCGTTGCAACGGTTGAGCAGTTCACCCCGGTCAACACCATGCAGCCAGATCCACAGGGCATGCTGGGTCGACGGGTTGTTCACGCCAACGCCGGTCAGCGCCGGGAAGCTGCGCAGGCCAGCGATTTCGACATTCAGCGCCTTGGTCAACGACTCACCAAAGCCAACCACCGCCGACTTGCCATCCACCAGCATCAGCAGGCTGTCGATCGCTTGCGGCAAGGCTTCAACCGACGCCAGGGCGAAAAACAGATGACGTGCTTGCGCAGGAACAGGGGTAGCGAGAATGCCCGGCTGGTAGTAACTCATGTGAACTCCTTGAAAAAGTGCGCGGAGTTTACCTGTAGCCGGATCGTTTGTGTGGGTGGCGAGAGCGTCGTCGTTCAGCGTTCAACGCCTTCGATCAACGCCCTCAAAGCCAGCGCATCGGCGGTGGCGGCACCGCTGGCGGTGTTGTCGAAGATGCACCAGATGTCTCTGCCGTCGGCCTTCGCGCGCCGCAGGTTCTGAGCAAGCTGTTGCAGATAGGCCGCTTCATAAGCGCTGTGATAAATCCGTGGCGAGCCGTGCAGGCGCCAATACTGCAGGCCTTGCCAGCCACCCGGTGCGGTGTCGGTGCTGATCCGCGAGGGATCGACCACCGCCTGGGCAATCTGCAGCTCCATTAGCATTGCCTCAGCCTCAGTCCACGATTCGTGTCGCGGTTCCAGCACCACACTGCCTTTGAACCGCTCGCGCAGGGCACGAAAAAACGCCTCGGCCACCGGCGCATCGAACGCAAGTTTCGGTGGCAACTGCACCAGCAGGCAGCCGAGTCGATCACCCAGGCCCTGGCACTGTCCGAGAAGCTCATCGAGCGCGGCCGCGCTGTCCGCCAGCCGCTGTTCATGGGTGATGAGCTTCGGCACTTTCACTGCGAAGCGAAAGTCCGGCGCTACCGAGTCGGCCCAGCGTTCGTAGGTCTGGCGCCGATGCGGGCGGTAGAACGAGCTGTTGATCTCCACACAGTTGAAGCGCGCGGCGTAGCGTTGCAGGTGCGTGCCCTCGGCGGGGAATGCCGGCCAGTGCTCGCGCCCGAGACTCCAGCCGGCGCAACCGATGTAGATGGTTGACTCGTTCAAGCGCACACCGTCATTTCTTCCCGGGCAATACGGCGCCGAGCACCTGCTTGGCAGTCTGCACAATCACCCCGGCTTCATCCGGATCACCCTTGAGCAGGGTCGTGGCGAACTTCTTCGCTTGCTCAAGCTTGATGTGCGGCGGCAGCGGCGGCACGTTCGGGTCGGTTTTGAACTCAATCAGCACCGGCACTTCCGAGGCGAGTGCCTGTTCCCACGCAGCGGCGACCTCTTCCTCGCGATCAACGAAAATGCCCTTGAGGCCGATGGAAATCGCGAACAGGTGATACGGCACATCAGGAATGCTCTGCGACGCTTCGAATTTGGGATCGCCCTCCATCACCCGCTGCTCCCAGGTCACCTGGTTGAGGTCTTCATTGTTGAACACCGCGCAGATCCATTTCGGGCTCTGCCATTGCCGCCAGTATTTGGCGACAGTGATCAGCTCGGCCATGTTGTTCATCTGCATCGCGCCATCGCCGACCAGGGCAATGACCGGGCGCTCCGGGAAGGCGAACTTGGCCGCGATCGCGTAGGGCACCGCCGCGCCCATCGAGGCCAGGCCACCGGACAGTGAGCATTTCATGCCGCGACGGATTTTCAGGTCACGGGCGAACCAGTTGGCGCAAGAGCCGGAGTCGCTGGTGATAATTGCCTGCTCAGGCAAGCGCGGTGACAACTCGTAGACCACTCGTTGCGGGTTGACCGGATCGGCTTTGGCCATGGCGCGTTTTTCCAGGGTTTTCTCCCAGCTGCTGCGCCAGCCTTCGATCTTCTTGCGCCATTTGTTCGAGTTTTTCTGTTCCAGCAAGGGCAGCAACGCGGCGAGGGTTTCCGCTGAATCGCCGACCAGATTGACCTCCATCGGATAACGCAGGCTGAGCATGTCCGGCTGCAAGTCGATCTGCACGCCGCGCGCCTGGCCTTCCTTGGGCAGAAACTCGGAATACGGGAAGCCCGAACCGATCATCAGCAAGGTGTCGCACTCGCTCATCAGCTTGTAGCTGGGCTCGGTGCCGAGCAGGCCGATGCTGCCGGTGACCCACTGCAAATCGTCAGGCAATGCGGCTTTGCCCAACAACGCCTTGGCGACGCCCGCGCCGAGTTTTTCCGCCACGGCGATGACCAGATCGGTCGCCTCCAGCGCGCCGGCACCGACCAGAATCGCGACTTTCTCGCCGCTGTTCAGTACCTCGGCGGCGCGTTGCAGATCGGCTGCATAAGGAACGACTTTCGGCTTGCTGTAGCCGACGCCGGAATGCGCGGTGCCATGGGCGCGCGCCGGTTGTTCGTAAGGCAGATCCTGCAAGTCATTGGGCAGAATCAGCGCGGTGACGCGGCGCTCGCCGACCGCAGTGCGCACCGCGCGATCAAGCAGATGGCGCACTTGCGACGGCGCCGAAGCCTGCTGCACAAACGCACCGGCGACATCCTTGAACATCGACACCAGATCCAGTTCCTGCTGGTAGTGACTGCCCAGCGCCGTGCGCGCCTGCTGACCGACAATGGCCAGCACCGGCATGTGGTCCATGCGCGCATCGTAGAGGCCGGTGATCAGGTGCGAAGCGCCGGGGCCGGAAGTGGCGATGCACACGCCCAGCTCGCCGGTGAACTTGGCGTGGGCCGAGGCCATGAACGCGGCCATTTCCTCGTGCCGTGCCTGAACGAATTCGATCTTGCCTTTGGCCCGGCTCATGGCGCCGAAAACGCCGTTGATGCCATCCCCCGGATAGCCAAAAATCCGCGTCACGCCCCATTCGCTGAGCCGCTCAACCAGAAAATCACCTACTGTCATCGTCATTTTGACCCTCGCCATTTACCGCTGCATGGACATGTAAGGGTCTGGACAGCCCGCTGCGCGATGAAGTTTCGCTGGATTTTCCGGGCATCAACATCGGCGCCGTGTTTGCGCGGCAATGATTTTTTGAGGCATGCGCCCTGCTCTGTGGTCGATTGAGGAATGATCGAAGGAGGATGGGCCATGACTGAAGTACAAACCCTGCTGCTTCAACGCAATGACTGGGTGCCGAACAATCCGCGTCTGCCAGTGCTGATCTACCGCAGCGCGATTGCCGTTGAAGGCGACGATCCGGCGGCGCGCTTCGAGCAGACCTTCGGCGCCAATGGCTGGCCGGCGCAGTGGCGCTACGGCATTTATGACTATCACCACTATCACACTGAAGGCCACGAAGTGCTTGGCGTGGCGGCCGGTCAGGCACGGTTGATGTTGGGCGGGCCTGATGGGCAAGTCGTCGACGTCTGCGCTGGGGATGTGTTGTTGCTGCCGGCCGGGACCGGGCACTGCAATCTGGGCTCGAGCGAGGACTTTCTGGTGGTGGGTGCTTATCCGCCGGGGCAGCAGGCGGATATTTGCCGGGCCGCGCCGAGTGATGCGCAGTTGGCGCGGATCGAGGGGCTGGCGTTTCCTGAGACAGATCCGGTGCAGGGAGTCGGGGGTGCGGTTGGGCGGTATTGGAGCCATTAGGCGCGGCGACACTGCCGACGCTTCGCGAGCAGGCTCGCTCCCAC
>NZ_RCOA01000012.1:18982-50258 GCF_004307585.1 Pseudomonas sp. Sample_20
GGAGCCATTAGGCGCGGCGACACTGCCGACGCTTCGCGAGCAGGCTCGCTCCCACGGGAGATTTGTGCCTGACTCCGAACCTGTGGGAGCTGGCTTGCCAGCGATTGCGGTGGGTCAGCCAATATTGATGCTGGATGTGCCGCCGTCATCGCTGGCAAGCCAGCTCCCACAAGGTAGTGTTCTCAATCCTTTCGAGATACGGTGTCTACCTGTTCTCTCCCAGCATCGACGAGGTCCGTTTCATGAGCAATGCGTCTTACGTTCCGCCCAAGGTCTGGAAACACGAAGCCCCTTCCGGCGGCCACTTCGCCAGCATCAACCGGCCGATCGCCGGGCCGACCCACGATAAGGAACTGCCGGTCGGCAAGCATCCGTTACAGCTGTATTCGCTGGCCACGCCCAACGGCGTCAAGGTCACCATCATGCTCGAAGAGTTGCTCGCACTCGGCCACAGCGAGGCCGAATACGACGCGTGGCTGATCCGCATTGGCGAGGGCGATCAGTTCTCCAGCGGTTTTGTCGAGGTCAACCCGAATTCGAAAATCCCGGCGCTGCTGGATCGCAGCGTCGAGCCGCCGATCCGGGTGTTCGAGTCCGGCTCGATCCTGCTGTATCTCGCGGAAAAGTTTGGCGCCTTGTTGCCCAAGGATCCGGCCGGTCGCACCGAAACCCTCAACTGGCTGTTCTGGCAAATGGGCTCGGCGCCGTATCTGGGCGGTGGCTTCGGGCATTTCTACGCGTATGCGCCGGAGAAGCTCGAATACCCGATCAACCGCTTCACCATGGAAGCCAAACGGCAGCTGGATGTGCTCAACCGCCGTCTCGCCGACAACGCCTATCTGGCCGGCGACGATTACACCATCGCCGACATCGCCGTATGGCCCTGGTACGGGCAACTGGTGCGCAACAACGTTTACTCGGCGGCGGAGTTTCTCGCCGCGCATGAGTACACCCATCTGCAGCGCTGGGCCGAAGAAATCGCCAAGCGGCCAGCGGTCATGCGTGGGCAGCGAGTGAATCGCACCTGGGGTGATGAAGACAGTCAGGTGCCGGAGCGGCATGGGGCGAAGGATCTGGACTGATTTCAAAAAAACCGCATAACCCTGTGGGAGCGAGCCTGCTCGCGAAAGCGGAGTATCAGACAACGAATCTGTTGAATGACCCACCGCCTTCGCGAGCAGGCTCGCTCCCACATTTGCGTCCGAAGGCCATCAATCCAATTGTGAAAAAATCATTAACTAACTGACTCGTACGGGTTTATTCCCCCGGAAACTTCCGACATACTAATGCGAATAATTCTTACATGCACTCGCATTAGTTTCGTTTGGGTAAATCTTGGGGAAGCAGATAGATGTCGTTTCACACCATTCACCGCCGCTCGAACCTTTCACCTAACCTCCTCGCAATCGCCATCGGCATGGCCAGCATCGCTCCTGCGTTGGCTGAAGAAACCGCAGCCACTGCGCCCACCAATGGCCCGCTGGAACTGCAAGCGACCGAAATCGGCGCCACGCAGATGAGCAGCACCAGCGAAGACACGCAGTCCTACACCACCGGCCCGATGCAGACCGCGACCAAGCTGTCGCTGACCATGCGCGAAACGCCGCAGGCGGTGACGGTGATCACTCGTCAGCGCATGGACGACCAGAACATGACCAGCGTCAACGACGTGGTGCGCGGCACGCCGGGGCTGTTCCTCAGCGAGGCCAGCGGTCCGGGGCGGCAGACTTACAAGGCGCGCGGTTTCGACATCGACAACATCATGTACGACGGCCTGCCCAGCTCGTATTCGCCGTACACCCTGGCGGTGCAACCGAACCTGGCGATGTTTGATCGGGTGGAAATCGTCCGTGGCGCGACCGGCCTGGTCACCGGTGCCGGCAACCCGTCGGCGGCGATCAACATGGTGCGCAAACGCCCGACCGCTGATCAGCGCGTGACCCTCACCGGCGCCGCCGGCAGCTGGGATGACTACCGTGGCGAGGTCGATGCCTCCAGCCCGCTGAACGACAGCGGCACCCTGCGTGGCCGGGTGGTGACGTCGTATCAGGGCGCCGACAGTTTCCGCGACAAGGAAGAAAACGATCACGGCCTGTTCTACGCCATCGGTGAAGCCGACCTGAGCGACAGCACCACCGCGACCCTCGGTTTCTCCCGGCAGAACGATCAGACCAACTATTTCTGGGGCGGCCTGCCGATCGGCGAAGACGGCCACCACCTCGACCTGCCCCGCTCCACTTACCCGGGCACCGACTGGGAAAACCGCAAGCTGCAAGTCGACACCGTATTCGGTGAAGTCGAACACCGTTTCGACAACGACTGGAAACTGCATGTTGGCGGTTCCACTTCGACAACCGAAGGCGAATTCTCCGGCACGTATTTGTCGCGCTACGACGGCCCGCTGGAAACCACCGCCTACCAATCGCACCACACCGACAAGCAACGCGCCTTCGACGGTTTCGCCAGCGGCCCGTTCGAAGCGTTCGGCCGCACCCACGAGTTGGTAGTCGGCGCGAGCAATCGCGTGTACGACGCCACCACCAAGGAATACGCGCCCTACGACACCGGCCTGCCGATCGCCGCGCCCAAGCCTGACTTCGTCCGTAGCGGCAAGTCGCGCAACGTCACCACCCAGGACGCGGTTTACCTGACCACGCGCTTGAGCCTGGCCGATCCGCTGACGCTGATCCTCGGCAGTCGTCTGGACTGGTATGACTACGACGATCGCAGTGCCGACGGTGACTTCAAGGTCACGCGCAACCTGACCCGTTACGCCGGCCTGATCTACAAACTCGATGACCATCACTCGGTCTACGCCAGCTACACCGACATCTTCACCCCGCAAACCCAGAAGGACCTCGGCGGCAAAGTGCTTGAGCCGATCGTCGGTGAAAACTACGAAGTCGGTATCAAGGGCGAATATTTCGACGGCGCGCTGAACGGCAGCGTGGCAGTGTTCCAGATGGACCAGACCAACCGCGCCACCCAGGCAGCAACCCAGCTCGGCTGCCCGGAACTGACCTGCTATGAAACCTCCGGCAAGGTTCGCGCCCAAGGCGTGGACATGGAACTGCAAGGGGCACTGACCGAGCAATGGCAAGTCGGCGCCGGCTACACCTACACCCGCGCCCACTACATCAAGGACGAAAACCCGGCCAACAATAACCAGAAATTCGACACCGACATGCCCGAGCACCTGTTCAAGGTCTCCACCGTGTATCGTTTCAAAGGCCCGCTGGAAAAACTGCGCGTGGGCGGCAACGTCTACTGGCAGAGCCGCATGTACAACGACATCGCCCTGGCCAACGGCGGCAGCTATCGCCTTGAACAGGGCGGCTACGCGGTCACCGACCTGATGGCCGGTTACGAGGTCAACAAGCACCTCGACCTGCAGGTCAACGCCAACAACATCTTTGACCGCAAGTACTATTCCTCCATCGGCACCGACGTGACCTGGGGCTCGACCGATAACTACGGCACCCCGCGCAGCTACATGATGACGGCCAAGTACAAGTTCTGAGGCGATAGCGCTCAGCAAGCACCACACAGAGCGCCGGGAGTTTTCCCGGCGCCCTTTTTGCAGGTTCATTAGGCAAGGCCGGCAATTACCGATAGTCTCTGGCGACACTTTCGCGAAGCACCGGCCATGCCCCAGACAGATTTCTCCTCCGACCTCCAGGCCATCGGCAGCATCGACGCTGTGCCGGTGATCCTGAGCATGGTCAAGCACATCACCGGTATGCGCTTCGCCGCCGTAGCGCGGGTCACCGAGAGCAAGTGGATCGCCTGCGCCGTGGATGACTCGATTGACTTCGGCCTGTTGCCCGGCGGCGAACTGGTGCTGGAATCGACGATTTGTCATGAGATCCGTCAGCACCATCAGCCGGTGATCTTCGGCCATGCCAGCCAGCACCCGGTTTTCTCCACGCACCACACGCCGAAAACCTATGGTCTGGAAAGCTACATTTCGATTCCGATCATCAAGGCCGATGGCGAGTTCTTCGGCACGCTGTGCGCCATTGATTCGGTGCCGGCGAACCTCGACGACCCGGCCATCGAAAAGACCCTCACCCTCTTCGCCCAACTGATTGCGATGAGCCTGGATACCCAAGGCCATTTGCACGCGACCAAAACCGCGCTGGCCAATGCCAACGAAATGGGCCGTCTGCGCGAGCAGTTCATCGCCGTACTGGGCCATGACTTGCGCACGCCACTCAGTGCCATCCGCATGAGTGCCGATCTGCTGGACGGCAAAGTCGAGGACAAGCGCTCGCGCACGCTGCTGTCGGCGATTCGCACCAGCTCGGTGCGCATGGGCGTGCTGATCGAAAACATCCTCGATTTTGCCCGGGGTCGGCTCGGCAGTGGCATCCCGGTGCAGCGCAAACTGGTCGATGATTTGCAGCAAACGCTGCGCCAGACCCTGGAAGAAATCCAGGTGGCGTACCCGCAGGCGAAGTTTATTGATTCGCTGGAGGTGCCGGCCGGGGTCTATTGCGACCCGCTGCGCATCAGCCAACTGTTGTCGAATCTGCTGGGCAACGCCGTGACCCACGGTTCCACGGCCGAACCGATCGTGCTCAAAGCCTTTACCGAGGGCGACGAAATCGTTATTTCGTTGACCAATCAGGGCACGCCGATCCCGCCTGCGCTGATGCCGCTGCTGTTCGAACCGTTTTCCCGTTCCGAAGCAGGCCAGCGTCATGAAGGGTTGGGACTGGGCTTGTACATCGCCGGGCAGATTGCCAATGCGCACAACGGCACCTTGAGCGTGACGTCCGACCGTGAAACGGGCACCTGTTTTGTCGCGCGCTTCCCTGCCCGCTTCAAGTGGGTCTGAGCGCCGCCCTAAGTATTCAGTGGCGTCTGCGGCGTGTCCGGGTTGAGCTGGCGGCGGCGGAACTGCCCCGGTGGCTGGCCATGAATCTGGCGAAACCGCCGGGAGAAATAGGCCTCATCGGCGAACCCGCACAACCGCGCCACTTCGCCCACCGAGCGCGTACTGTTGAGGAGGAAGTTGCGCGCCGCGTGCATGCGCCGCTCCAGCACCAGCTCGGTGAAGGTCTTGCCGATCTCTTTGCGCAGCCAGTGCGTCAGGTAGGTCGGTGACAGATAGGTCGCAGCGGCGACTTTGATCAGGTTGAGATCAGGATCGGCGATGTTCTTGCGCAAGTATTCGAACATGCGGCTCAAAGCGTCGCGACGGCTGTTTTCGGCGGCGTTCTCTTCTGCCAAGCGCTTGAGCGGCTCGGCATAGAGAAAACACACGCTGCCGATCATCTGCAGCAACAAGCCCTTGAGCATTTCCCGCGTGCCGAACTGACGGTTCTCATCGAGTGCGCGCATCTGTTCGATCAGGCCGCAGACCTGAGCGAAATCCTCATCGCCCAAAATGAAATCCAGATGTTCCTGAAAGCGGAACGGCGACAGCTCCGGCGCGAGCAGGATTGACACCTCTTCCAGATCCATCGGGTCGCATTGCAGATGCGGCAAGAGAAACGTCTGGGAAAAATTGATGACGATGAAATTGCTGTCTGCGGGATGCGGAATCACATGCACGCGGTGCGGCAGGATGAACGCCAGGGTGTTGCGCGGGAATGGCCGCTGGACGCTGCCGATGTGCTGAACGGTGTCGCCACCGAGGTTGATCTGGATCTGGAAGTACTCGTGCCGGTGAGGCGCGGTTTCGGCGCGCCGCCCCTTTTTGTCGCGAATGTAGAAATCGGTCAATTCGCTGCGTTGCTGCATGACGTAGGTCGGGATACGGCTGGGTGAAGACATGGGCAGAAGGTCCTCCGGGCAGTGAGGTGACGCCTGTCATCTTGCAGGGTTGGGAGGTGGGCGGCAATGAGTCATACGATGACATTGTCTTTTTTGAATGAAGCCTCCCCATGTGCCTGTCCAAAAACCGCATTACTATAAAAATACAATTAGTCGCTATTTTTCAGCAACTTGAGATCTAAACCTGATCTTTATTCTCAAGACAAATCGTATTTATCTTTTTGGACACGTTCGCCAAACCCGCTTTTTTCAAGAAAAAACGTTCTAACCCATCGGTTGATTTAGAACCGTTGTACGACCACTGTAATGACCAACGCAGCCCAACCTCTTTCAAAAACAATCAAAGGTGCGCACGTCATGATCCTGCTATTTCCCCTCGCCGCCCTGCCCGACCTCCCCTTGAAAATCAATCGCACAAAGACGTTCCTGAACGTCTGAACGCCGCGCTGCAACCCGTTCGATTGCCTTGCCCCACACGTTGCGGGCAACGGCATCGGCTGCTCGAAAAATCTCGACTCTTCTAACAATAACGAGGTCTCCGCATGTCCAACTCCCATTCTTCCAGTGCCACGGTGCCGCCGGTGATCGCCGGTGCACGCGATGCCGTTTCGGCGCAGCGTCTGCCTACGCGGCGGCGCTGGTTCATGCTGTCGCTGCTGCTGATCGCGACGATCATCAATTACATCGACCGGGTGAACATCTCGATCGCCGCGCCGTTCATGGCCAAGGACCTGGGCCTGGACAAGATCGAGATGGGCCTGATCTTTTCCGCGTTCGCCTGGACCTATGCCTTGGCGCTGGTGCCGGCCGGCTTCATCGCTGATCGATTTGGCTCGCGCTTCACCTACGGCGTATCGCTGATCAGTTGGTCGACCGTCACCGTTTGCCAAGGTTTCGCCACGGGATTTGCCTCGCTGTTCGGCCTGCGCCTGGCGGTCGGCGCCATGGAAGCCCCGGCTTTCCCGGCCAACAGCCGCGCGGTGACGGTGTGGTTCCCGGCGCGGGAACGCGGGATGGCCAGCAGCATTTACGTGTGCGGTCAGTACCTCGGCACGGCGCTGTTCACCGGCGCGCTGCTGTGGCTGGCGACCACTTTTGACTGGCGCCACGTGTTTTACAGCACCGGCGCACTCGGCATCGTCTTCGGTGTGCTGTGGCTGTACCTGTATCGCGATCCGCTGAACTGCAAGAAAGTCAGCCAGGAAGAATTGAAGTACATCGAAACCGGCGGCGGTCTGGTCAAGAGCAGCCAGGAGCGCACCCGCTTCAACTGGCGGCAGATTGCCGAGCTGTTCAGCTATCGGCAGATCTGGGCGATCTGCATCGGCAAGTTCGCCAGCACCTCGGCGCTGTACTTCTTCCTCACCTGGTTCCCGACCTACCTGATCGAAGAACGCAAACTGACCATGATCAAGGCCGGGATCTTCGCCGTGCTGCCCTTCGTCGGTGCCACGGTGGGGATTCTGCTGGCAGGCATCGTTTCCGACCTGCTGATCCGTCGCGGCTACTCGATGTCGTTTGCGCGCAAGTTGCCGCTGGTGGTCGGTTCGATGCTGGGCATGTCGATCGTGCTGGTGAATTTCACTGACTCCAACCTGATCTGCATCGCCGTGCTGACCATCGCCTTCTTCGCCCAAGGCATCGCGTCCTCGTCGTGGGCTGCGGTATCGGAAGTCGCGCCGAAAGAGCTGATCGGTCTCACCGGTGGCATTACCAGCCTGGCGGCGAACATCGGCGGCATCGTCACGCCGATCGTGATCGGCGCCATCGTCCACGCCACCGGCACCTTCGCCTATGCCTTCTGGTTTATCGGCGGCGTCGCGCTGATCGGCACCCTCTCCTATTCGTTACTGCTCGGACGCCTGTATCGCATCGAGCTGAAGGTGCGCTGAGGCAAGAACCCGGATTTGTCCAAACGCAGGCGGCTTTCGTCCAACTTCACCGACGCCAGCCGCCGTACGCTGCCCTTTCAAACAGGATGACCCGCAGGATGAACATGACTGAATACGTCTTTACCCCGGATCTGCCCGTGACCTTGCCGGTGCTCGGCACCGAGCAGCGCTTCCCCGTTGGCCGGGTGTTCTGTGTCGGCCGCAACTACCCATGGCCGGACACTCAAGGCCAGTCGCGCCAGCCGCCAGTGTTTTTCATGAAACCGGCAAGTTGCGTGGTCGATGCCGTCGGCGACATCGCCTTCCCGACAGTGTGCGAGGACTTCGTTCACGAAATCGAACTGGTCGTCGCCATCGGTGAAGGCGGCGCCAATATCCCCGAGGATCAAGCGCTCGCCTACGTGTGGGGCTACGCCGCCGGCCTCGACCTGACTCGCCGCGATGTGCAACGCGCAGCCAAGAGCAACGGCTTGCCGTGGGAAGGCGCCAAGGTGTTCGACGGCGCCGCGCCGATGACTGCCGTCGTCCCGGTGAGCCGCAGCGGCCATCCCGAGGGCGAGTTGTGGCTGAACGTCAACGGCGAAGAACGCCAGCGCGACAACCTCGACAGCCAGATCTGGTCGGTCAGTGAAGTGATCGCCCGCATCTCGCAATCCGTGGCCCTGCGCGCCGGCGACCTGATCATGACCGGCAGCCCCGCCGGCGTCGACAGCCTGCAACCGGGCGACGTGATCAGCGCTGGCATAGACGGCATCGGCCACCTGGAAATGCGCGTCGGCCCACGGCCCTGATCCTGCGGATTAAGAAAAAAGGAGAACAACACTATGACGACCTCTTTGAAAGTTGCGCTGGTGACCGGCGCCGGCAGTGGCATCGGCCGCGCCGTGGCGCTGGGCCTGATGGCTGACGGTTTCACCCTCGTGCTCGCCGGACGCCGGCCCGAGCCCTTGCAAGCGTTGGCCGAACTGGCGCAGAGCCAGGGTTATCAAGCCTTGGCGGTGCCCACCGACGTGCGTGACCCGGCCAGTGTCGACGTGCTGTTCGCGACCATTGCCGAGGTCTACGGGCGCCTCGATGTGGTCTTTAACAACGCCGGCGTCAACGCCCCCGCCGTGCCGCTGGACGAGCTGACCTTCGAGCAATGGCGCAACGTGATCGACACCAACCTCAACGGTGTCTTTCTCTGCGCTCGCGGCGCGTTTGGGCTGATGCGCAAACAACAGCCGCAGGGCGGACGAATCATCAACAACGGCTCGATTTCCGCACACACACCGCGCCCGTTCAGCAGCGCCTACACCGCGAGCAAACACGCCGTGCTCGGCCTGACCAAATCCCTGGCGCTGGATGGCCGTGAATTCAACATCGCCTGTAGCCAGATCGACATCGGCAATGCCCTGACGGAAATGTCGGTGCGCATGACCAAAGGCGTACGCCAGGCCAATGGCAGCATCGCCGTCGAGCCGATGGTCGACGTCAAACACGTCGCCGATGCAGTGCGCTACATCGCCGGGCTGCCGCTGTCAGCCAACGTCCTGAACATGACCGTCATGGCCAGCGCCATGCCGTTTGCCGGCCGCGGTTGAGCCGGCCTTTTTATTGCGTAACGAGGTAGCCATGAAGCCAGAAATCCTGCAACTGAGCCCGATCCTGATCCCGGAAATCACCGCGCGCCTGGACGAACTGTTCACCGTACGCCGCTACTACCAGCAAGCGGACAAACCCGCCTACATAAACGAACACGGGGCCAACATCCGTGGCGTGATCACCGGCGGCCACACCGGCATCAGCCAGGCGCTGATGGCGCAACTGCCGAACCTGGAAGTCGTGGCGGTCAACGGCGTCGGCACCGACGCCGTCGATCTGGCCTACGCCCGCGACCGCGGCATCCGCGTCACCGCCACCATCGGCGCCCTCACCGAAGACGTCGCCGACCTCGCCATCGGCCTGCTCATCTCGGTCTGTCGCGGTTTGTGCACCAGCGACCGCTACGTGCGCTCCGGCCAATGGCCACAAAGCCCGACCCCACTCGCCCCGCTGCCCTTGGCCCGACAAGTCTCCGGCATGCGCATCGGCATCGTCGGCATGGGCCGCGTCGGCCGCGCCATCGCCACCCGCGCCGCCGCCTTCGGCTGCCCGATCAGCTACACCGACTTGCAACCGATGAGCGACGTCTCCCACACCTTCGTCGCCGACCTCAAACAACTGGCCCGCGACAGCGACGCCCTGATCCTCGCCGCCGCGGCGGACAAGGGCGAAGCGATCATTGACGCGCCAGTGCTGCAAGCGCTGGGCGAGGACGGTTATCTGATCAACGTCGCCCGGGGCAAACTGGTGAACGAGGCGGATCTGGTAGCCGCGCTTTCGGCTGGGGAAATCGCCGGGGCTGGGCTGGATGTGTTTGTCGATGAACCGAATGTGCCGGAAGCGTTGTTTGGTAATGAACAAGTGGTTCTGCAACCGCATCGGGCCAGCGCAACATTGCAGACTCGCACGCGGATGGGGGAAATGGTGGTGGCGAGTCTGGTTGATACGTTTGCGGGGAAAGTGCCGGTTGGGTGTGTGACGGGGTGAATGGTTGTTTGGGATAGGCTGCAGATTGCGTTGAATCAGTGAAACCCAGCCCCCTCACCCCAGCCCTCTCCCCCCAGGGGGCGAGGGGGAAAGGGAGCCGATCTTCGTTGAATTCAAGAACGAGCTCGACGCAGAGTCTCAGGTCGGCGCATCTTCAACAAACACCTCGACCAAGTCCCCTCTCCTTCTGGGAGAGGGTTAGGGTGAGGGCCGTCCCTGGAGAAACCGGATCGCAAGACAAAACAACACTCCCCAATCATCATCGTGTTGCCTGATACACAGCCATCGCGAGCAGGCTCACTCCTACAGTTTTGATCGGATGCATTCAGTGAGAAAACGGTCGGCTGTCAGGCCGCCTTCGCGAGCAAGCTCGCTCCCACAGAAAAGCAAAAAGCAAAAGCAATCCGCCTCCTGCTTTCACCACTCAATACAATGAGCGCAAGCTCGAGTGGCTCTTGATCCTGGAGCCCGTCGGCAGGCTGAGCGGAGGGATTGATCCGGGCGTGGGAGCGCAGCGACCGTACGACGCAGTCGTACACAGCGGAAGGAGGTGCAGCGAAGCAAACCGTAGCCGCTGCGCCCGGATCAGTCCCGGAGCGAAGGTACCCCGAGCCCCAGCGAGCGGGCCGAACGTCAGGGCGCAGCCTTTTGGTTACTTTTTGGCGTTTGAAAAAGTGACCCGCTGTAAGAGCGGAACCGTAATCGGCCACACCCGCAGAAACGGATATACACCCAAAACCCGAAGAGCATGGTCGGCCCAAAGGCCGCCAAGAACACAAAAAAAACCCCACAACCGAAAACCAGTGTGGGGCGAAAAAATTGGTTGGTTGCGGCCAACCAAAGGAGCTCTGTCAAAACCCGTCAAGCGCTCAGATCAAATACACTCCTGAGCCGCCCGCTCAAAACTCGAAGGCAACAAATTCGACGCCAGCAAATGCCGCTCATAAATGAACACCTTGCCGCCCTTCCCCGCCTTGTACGCCTCCAGCACGTTATCCGCCGAGACCTTGCTCGGCACCACAATCCGATAACTGCGCTGACTCTGCGAAACCGTCGGATTCAACGCACTGTCCTGCAACTTCGGCACCACGCAATCGGCGTATTGCGCCGGCGTCTTGCTGGTCTGCAAGGTCAGGGTCGGATCGTTCGGCGCCGAAGCGCAACCGGCGAGCAACAGGGAAACAAAAGCCATGGCTGGCACGAATAAAGGACGCATGGAGTAAATCCTGAAAATAAAGGTTCGGTTCAACCGGCAACGGTTCGACTTCACGGCGCCGCCGTTGCCATTTACGTTTTAAGAATCAGCTCGACGCCACCAGGGCCTTGAGCGACACATCGAATTGCTTCAGCGCATTGAGTTGCAGGTCACGTTGCTGATTGATCTGCGCGGCGATTTGCGGCGCCGCCTGGTTGTGCACCCAGACCGAAGGCAACTCTTGCTCAATCGCCCCCTCGGCCTTGCCGATATATTGCAGGTCAGCGTCGTAGAACCGTGCAGAGAAGCGCGCCTCGACCAAACTGTTACGCTGAGTCAGCAAGCGGTTGAAGGTGTCGAGCTTGACCACCACGTCCGGATGGGCCTGAACCAGCGCATCGAGGTTGTCGTAGACGGTCACCGAGACGAACTGCTGTTGCAGCGAACTCACCAGCCAGTCGAGGGCCAGTTCCGGGTCGGAGCTGCCGACAAAGGCGTCGCGGATTCGCGAGTCCAGTGCGTCCTTCGCACCGTTCAGCGCCATGTCGTGGTAGCGCTCCAGGTATTGCAGGTTCTGCAACGTGTTTTCGCTCAACAACACACCCACGGTCTGCGTGTGCTGCAACGCCGAGGCGCTGGCGGCGATGGGTTGCAGGTGACAAGACCGGGCGTCGTCTGCGTAAGCCGGTGCGGTAACTACCCCGCCCATCAGCAGGGCGATCATTGCCAGTCGAGTCAGAATGTTCATCGCGCAATTTCCTTGAGCTGCGTCTTCGATGGAGGCGATTTTCCGCCGATCGCCGGCAAAGCAGAACTTGCGTTTCTTGATGGTCACTATTACTTCCAGCAATAGTTGCGTGTCGCGCAGACTGATGCACACTGGATACATCCAAGAAAAATGATGAGGGTCTCGCCTTGAGAACGTTTGATCTGATCCGTGACGCCGTGCTGCCCGAATATCGCGACCGCGTAGCCGAATACCTGGTGCAGTACGAAAGCGTCCTGCTGGACAAAAACACCCGCGATGCGCAATTGATCCGCGACACTGCCCAGCAACTGCGCGGTTATCTGCGCGGCCTCAATACCACGCGGGTGCTGGGCATGGCCTATTGGGAAGAGCTCGATCGCCGCGTGGTAGACACCTGGCTAAGCCCGCAAGAGTGACCGCTGAAGCGCCAGTGGTCTGCCCGGCAACACGCCCCCTGCGAAAAACCTGACCAAACGCTTACAATCGCAGGCCTATTGCCATACAGACAGGCCTGCCCGGAAATGCCGCTCGACCCGCCAACGATGCTGACCATCACGATCGCCCTCGCAGCCGCTGCCGCGCTGTACCTGGCGGTCGAGTGGCGCAGCATCCGTGAGCCTTCGCTACTGTTCTGGAGCGCCGGTTTCGCCACCATCACCATCGGTTCCACCCTCGCTCTGCTGCGCAGCAGCGGATTTCTGCTACTGGGCATCTGGTTCGCCAACGGCTTGCTGGTAACCGCGCACTTCTTCTTCCTCCTCGGCGTGGCGCGCTTCACCCAGACCCGACTGTCGCCGGCGTGGTACCTGATTTTCGCGACGTGGCTGATCATGTTGATGATGCCGGACGGCCCGCTGTGGTCCAAGGCCATGCTGGTGGCCAACTCGCTGCTGGTAGCCATCCCCACGCTGAAGGCCAGTTCGCTGCTGCGTCCACACGGCAAGTCGTTGAGCGTGGGCGCGGTGCAATTGCGTTATGTGCTGCTCGGCCACGGCATCTTTTATGTGGCCAAGGCCCTGACCGTGGTGATCCCCGGCACGCTGATCGATCTGGCGGCGTTTCGCGGCGAGATCATTCAGATTTCGCTGGTCGAAGGCGCGATGGCGATCATGTTGATCGCCCTGTCGATGACCGGCACTGAGCGTTATCGCCGGGAAAAACAGATCGCCCGCCTCGCCGAGCGCGATCCACTCACGGCCCTCTACAACCGCCGTGCCCTGGAAAAACGCACGCCACGCCTGTTGGCCGGTGTCTCCGCGCAAAGACCGGGTGCGCTGCTGTTGATCGATATCGACAACTTCAAACTGGTCAACGACCAGTACGGGCATATCGCCGGTGATCGCTTGCTGATTGCTCTGAGCGAGATGATCCGCGCCCAGCTGCCGCCCCATGCGCTGACGGCGCGGCTGGGTGGCGACGAGTTTCTGATGCTGCTCAACAATGCCTCAGCCGAAGCTATCCTTGAACTGGGCAATGCCTTGCGCGAACAGTTTCTGGCCTTGGCGTCGCACACCTATCCCACGTCCGCTGCGGTGACTTTGAGCATCGGCGCCACCCTGTTCGACAAACCGCCGGCCAGTCTCGCGGCGCTGATCGAACTTGGCGACGCCGCGCTCTACGAGTCCAAACGCGGCGGACGCAACCGCTTGCGCCTGTCCGGCCTCGCCACTCCAGGATGACCCCAGCCATGTCCAGCCACGCCACCCCGCTGCAAGACCTCGCCGCCCCCGAAGGCGTTTGTTACGGCTGCGGCGGCCGCAATCCGCAAGGCCTGCACGTAAAAAGTCGGTGGGATGAGGACGGCAGCCACGTCATCGCCGAGCATGTGCCCGAAGCGCAATATTGCGGCTGGCCGGATCTGGTTTACGGCGGGCTGATTGCCATGCTCGTCGACTGTCACTCCAACTGGACCGCCATGGCCTGGCACTACCGCGCAGAAAACCGCGAAGCCGGCAGCCTGCCGCGCATCGACTGCGTCACCGGTAACCTTGGGATCAAGTTCATCAAGCCAACGCCGATGGGCGTACCGCTGCTCTTGCGTGCACGGGTCGAAGGTGAAGTCGGGCGCAAGACCCGGGTGATTTGCGAAGTGTATGCCGGGGAAGTGCTGACGGCGGTGGGTGATTCGGTGTTTGTGCGGGTGGATACGGGGCAGTTGGCGGATGCAGCGCATGGCCGCTAAAGCCAAAGCCCCTCACCCTAGCCCTCTCCCAAAGGGAGAGGGAACTGACCGAGGTGCTTGGTGCAGATACGCCGACCTGGGAAACCGAGCCGAACCCAAATCTTGAAAAAACCCTCACCCTAGCCCTCTCCCAGAGGGAGAGGGGATTGACCGAGGTGTCTGGTGGAAATAGGCCGACCTGGGAAACCGAGTCGAACACAAATTCTGAAAAGCTTGAAAATCGGCTCCCTCTCCCTCGGGAGAGGGCTGGGGTGAGGGGCTGCGGTTCAAGCCACGCAGCCACACTCAAGCCGAAAGCGAAACGTTCTGAGCAGCTTTTTAACGCGACAAAGCCGCCACACCCGCCCGCGCCGCATGCAGCTTTTTATAGCTTTCGATCAAGCGCAAATGCCGATCCAGCCCTTCCAGCTTCATGCTCGTTGGCGTCAAACCGTAAAAACGCACACTGCCATTCACCGAACCAATCGCCGCATCCATACGCTCGTCACCAAACATCCGGCGGAAGTTGGCCTCGTAGTCTTCCAGCTCAAGATCCTCGTCCAACTCCATCTCCAGCACCACATTCACAGCCTGATAGAACAAGCCACGCTCAACAGTGTTGTCGTTGTATTGCAGGAATGCCTCAACCAGATCCTTGGCCTCGTCAAACTTCTGCAGCGCGAGGTAGATCAACAGGCGCAGTTCCAGAATCGTCAACTTGCCCCACGGTGTGTTGTCATCGAACTCGATGCCGATCAGCGTGGTGATATCGGTGTAATCGTCCTGCTCGCTGCGTTCCAGGCCCTGAACGAGGTTGCGCAGGCCGACTTTGCTGAGGTTGTGCAGGTTGAGGATGTCGGCGCGAAATTGCAGGGCTTTGTTGGTGTTGTCCCAGATCAGGTCTTCGACCGGGTAGATCTCCGAGTAATCCGGCACGAGGATGCGGCAGGCTTTGGCGCCGATGTGCTCGTAGACCGCCATGTAGACTTCCTTGCCCATGTCTTCGAGGATGCCGAACAGGGTCGCGGCTTCTTCGGCGTTGGAGTTTTCGCCTTGGCCTGAGAAGTCCCATTCGACGAATTCGAAGTCTGGCTTGGCACTGAAAAAGCGCCACGACACCACACCGCTGGAATCGATGAAGTGCTCGACGAAGTTGTTCGGTTCGGTCACTGCCTGCCCCGAGAACGTCGGCTGCGGCAAGTCATTGAGCCCTTCGAAGCTGCGGCCCTGGAGCAGTTCGGTCAGGCTGCGTTCCAGCGCGACTTCCAGGCGAGGGTGCGCGCCGAAGGAAGCGAAGACGCCGCCGGTGCGCGGATTCATCAGGGTCACGCACATCACCGGGAATTCACCGCCCAGCGAGGCGTCCTTGACCAGCACCGGGAAGCCCTGCTCTTCCAGGCCTTTGATGCCGGCGAGGATGCTCGGGTATTTCTCCAGTACCTCTTGCGGTACGTCCGGCAGGGCCATTTCGCCTTCGAGAATTTCGCGTTTGACTGCGCGCTCGAAAATTTCCGACAGGCACTGCACCTGCGCTTCGGCCAAGGTGTTGCCAGCGCTCATGCCGTTGCTCAGGTAGAGGTTTTCGATCAGGTTCGACGGGAAGTACACCACTTCACCATCCGACTGGCGCACGAACGGCAGCGAGCAGATGCCGCGCTGGGTGTTGCCGGAGTTGGTGTCGTACAGGTGCGAGCCGCGCAGTTCGCCGTCGCGGTTGTAAATGCCGAGGGTGTAGTCGTCGAGAATCTCGCTGGGCAATTCGTCCTTCGGACCCGGCTTGAACCATTTCTCGTCCGGGTAATGGACGAATTCGGCGTTGGCGATGTCTTCGCCCCAGAACTGGTCGTTATAGAAGAAGTTGCAATTGAGGCGCTCGATGAACTCGCCCAGCGCCGACGCCAGTGCGCCTTCCTTGGTCGCGCCCTTGCCGTTGGTGAAGCACATCGGCGAATGCGCATCGCGAATGTGCAGCGACCAGACGTTGGGCACGATGTTGCGCCACGACGCGATTTCGATCTTCATGCCGAGGTCGGCAAGGATCTTCGACATGTTGGCGATGGTCTGTTCCAGCGGCAGGTCCTTGCCGGCGATGTAGGTGCCTGCCTGGGAATCGGACTGAGGCATCAACAAGGCCTGGGCATCGGCGTCGAGGTTGTCGACTTCTTCGATGATGAACTCGGGGCCGGTCTGCACCACTTTCTTCACGGTGCAACGGTCGATGGAACGCAGGATGCCCTGGCGATCCTTGTCCGAAATATCGGCGGGCAATTCGACCTGGATCTTGAAGATCTGGTTATAGCGGTTTTCCGGGTCGACGATGTTGTTCTGCGACAGGCGAATGTTCTCTGTCGGAATGTTGCGGGTGTCGCAGTACAGCTTGACGAAGTAAGCCGCGCACAAGGCCGACGACGCCAGGAAGTAGTCGAACGGCCCCGGTGCCGAGCCATCGCCCTTGTAGCGAATGGGCTGATCGGCGATCACCGTGAAGTCGTCGAACTTGGCTTCAAGTCGAAGGTTGTCGAGAAAGTTGACCTTGATTTCCATGCGGGATTACCAGAATACGGCTAAACGAATGGCGGCCATTATCCGGTTTTTGTGCGGGAAGTCTCGCCCTTTCGGGATTCGCCGCTGGCCGGCGGTTCTGGAAATTCCAACGGATTCGCTACACTTTGAAAAAATCCAGGCGATACCAATAACAACAATCTGAACATTGTGCGCTCGCCATTGTTCTAGATTCAGAAGACACCGGATCAAGGACGAGCACATGGCCGTTACTCTCCCTGCGCAGCCAATCCCCACCCCGCAACGCGCCGTGACCCGGCGCCTGGCCATCGCCGTTGGCGCACTGTTCGTTGCGGGTGTCATCGCCGCGATCAGCACCTTGCTTGGCATCGCCAATACCCTTGACGCGAAAGATCTGGAACAGAACCAGTTCTATTCCGTGCGCGCCGTGGAAAACCGCATCACCGCGTCGAAAAACTACATCACCAGTTACGCCTACTGGACTCGCGCCTATGAAGCCTTGAGCGGGCCGATCGACGTCGATTGGGCCTATACCGAACAGAACATGGGCAAGACCCTGTTCACCAGCGACGGCTACGACGGCGTTTTCGTCCTCGATCGCAATCGCACCAAGTACGCGGTGATTCGCGGGCAGATGGTTGAAACCGACGTCTCCAGCGTACTGCAAGCGCCCGCCTCGGCGCTGGTCGAGCAGGTGCTGAGTCAGCCTGATCTGACCAAGCCGATCAGCAGTTATTCATTGTTCGAAGGCTGGCCGGCGCTGATCACCGCTGCCGCGATCATTCCCAACGACGAGCGTCCGCTGGATGAACTGAGAAACACCTCGGTGCTGGTGTTCGTCGACAAGCTGACCCCGACCAAACTGCGCAAGATCGGCAGCGGTTATGGCCTGACGAACCTGACCCTGGTCCCGGACGACACCATTGAAAAAGGCCATCCAAGCGTGCCCCTCGACAGCACCGGCTACAGCCTGGTCGCCGACCTGCAACGGCCCGGTCAACAATTGCTGTGGACGCTGGTGCCGCCGCTCGGCGCGACGTTTCTGGTGCTGATGCTGCTCACCGCCTATTTTTTCCGCCATGCATTGCGCTCATCGCAATACGTCGACAACAGCATTCATGCCATGCAGGCCTCGAATCAGGCACTCGAGAAAGCCAATCATGCCCTCGAAGCCAGTGAAGAACGCTTTCGCGCCGTGGCCGAAGCGGCGTCGGACTGGATCTGGGAAGTTGATGATCAGTTGGCGCTGACCTATCTGTCGGCGCGCTTCAGCGAAGTCACCGGCTACCCGCAAGCCCTGTGGCTTGGCCAGGACATCGGCGAATTACTGACTTGCGACACCACGCCACTGGAGCTGTGGCTGCGCAAACTCAGCGAAGAAAACAGCGCCGGCGATTTGCGCTGTACTTATCGCGATCACTCCGGGCAGCCACGCCACTGCCGGCTCTCGGCGCGGCCGATTTTCGACAAGGACAGCGTCGTCGGCTATCGCGGTACTGCCAGCGATATCACCGACGAAGTCGCCGCCCATGCGCAGATCCAGCACCTGTCGATGCACGACGCCCTGACCGGTCTGCCCAACCGCAACAAACTGGCGCGTTATCTGGATGAAGTGCTGCTATTGAAAGAGCACTCGCCACCGCTGTCGCTGCTGATGATCGATCTGGACAACTTCAAACCGATCAATGATTCCCTCGGCCATCCTGCCGGTGACGCGGTTCTCCAGGAAGTCGCCACGCGCCTGCGCGAATGCACCCGCGAGCACGACCTCGTCGCCCGCCTCGGTGGTGATGAATTCGTCGTGGTGCTCAATGGCATGGACAGCCATAACGAGATCGACAAATTCTGCACACGGCTGATCGGCAGCCTGCATCAGCCGATCCTCTACGAACAGCATCCGCTGCATATCGGTGCCAGTGTCGGCATCGCCCTGAGTCGTCGGCACGGTTTCGTCGCCAGCGATCTGATCCGCTACGCCGACATCGCGCTGTATCAGGCCAAATCCGACGGCAAGAACACCTGGTGCTACTTCGAAGCGCACATGAGCGACCAGATCCAGACGCGTCGGCAAATGGAAGATGACCTGCGCCATGCGCTCAAGCACAACGAATTCGTCCTGCACTATCAGCCGCGCTACAAGGTGGATGGCAAGCACATCGTTTCGGTGGAGGCGCTGGTGCGCTGGCAGCATCCGACCCAGGGCCTGCTCGGGCCGGACGTGTTCATTCCGCTGGCCGAACAGACCGACCTGATCGTCCCGCTGGGCCGCTGGGTGCTGCGCGAAGCCTGCGAAACCGCGCTGGAATGGCCCCATGACATTCTGCTGTCGGTCAACCTCTCGCCTGCGCAGTTCGCCCTCAGCGATGTCGTCGAGGATGTTCGTGAAGTGCTGGTGGATACGCGTTTCCCGGCCAGCCGTCTGGAGCTGGAGATCACCGAAAACGTGATGCTCAACGACACCGATGGCGCGCTGACCACCATGAATCAGCTCAAGGAGCTCGGCGTACGTCTGAACATGGACGACTTCGGCACCGGTTATTCGTCGCTCGGTTATCTGCGCGCTTATCCGTTCGACGGGATCAAGATCGACAAACGCTTTATCGCCTCGATCAGCAGCGGCACCAACGACCGTGCCGTGGTGCAGGCGATCATCGGTTTGGGCAAAGCCATGGGACTGACGGTGACGGCCGAAGGCGTCGAGACCGAGGAGCAACTGGCGATTCTCGGTAAAGATCAATGCAACGAGGTGCAGGGTTATTTCATGAGTCGGCCGATCGACAAGGCGGCTTTTGCTGATCTGCTACGGGCTTCGCGACTGTCGCTGGTGAGCAAAAAAGGTCGGGTGACGTGAATCTCAACCATCGCTGGCAACGCGGACCTTGCCGCTGAACACGCGGAAACCGAAGGTGTTGTAGGCCAGCGTGATGGGGATCAGCACGGCGAATCCGACCAGCATGAAGATCTGGCTGGTGGGGCTTGAGGCTGCTTCGCTCAAGGTCAGATCCGGCGGAATGATGAAGGGAAATAGCGCGACCAGCATCACCGCGAAAGCCAGGACGAAAACGCCCAAAGCGGCGAACAACGGCACACAGTCAAAGCGCCCGTGAAAACCTTTGCTGAACACCCATCCTAGAGCGCTGACGATCAGCCCTGCCGGCAACCACAGCCGAATATCGGCGAGCCGCCGGGCATATTGCGGCTGCAATGTCGCCGTCCATGCGATCAGCACCAGTAATAACGCCACGGTGACAAGGGACAGCACGCGGGCCTGGCGGGCCGAGCGCTGCTGCAATTCATCCAGGGTGCGCCAGTACAGCCAGCACGTCCCCAGCCAGACGTACCCGAGCACCAGCACCAGACCACAAAACACGGGGAACGGACTTAGCCAATCGCGGCCATCGCCAATGTACTGACCGCCCTGATGCGCAACGCCTTGCACGAGGGTGCCGAGCACCATGCCCTGGACAAACCCGGTCAGCAGCGAAGCCAGCGCCAGCACGCTGTCGACGATGCGCTTGCGTCCTTCGTTCGGTGCGTAATCGCGAAACTCCAGCGCCATGGCCCGCGCGATCAAGGCGAGGAACATCACGATAAAAGGCACGTACAAGGCCGGCAGCAAGATCGCATACGCCAGCGGAAACAACGCCAGCAGCCCGCCGCCGCCGAGCACCAGCCAGGTTTCGTTGGCGTCCCACACCGGCAGAATCGACACCGCCATCACCCTGCGCTGCTTGCTGCAAGCCGTGAGGCCCATGAGCATGCCGACGCCCAGATCGGTGCCGTCGAGCACCACGTAGTTCATCACCGAAAACGCCAATGCAGCAGCACATAATAAAGTCAGCCAGTCGGTGTCCATGTCTGCGACTCTTCAGTGCCCGGTTTCGTCGGCAAGGGTGGGCTGCGGCCCGGGTTGATCTTCCTGCGGCGGCTCGCGCAACAGACGCAGCAACACCCACAGACCGATGCCGAAGATCAGCAGATAAAACAGCAGAATCAACAACGTCGACCCGACGACTTGAGCCCTCGACACCGACGACAGACTGTCCGCCGTGCGCATTAATCCGTAAACGGTAAACGGCTGTCGCCCCACTTCGGTGACGACCCAGCCGCTGAGCATCGCCAGAAACCCGGCCGGCGCCAGCAGCACGCACGCGCCCAGCCAGCGCCGCGCCGTGTACAGGCGATTACGTCGGCGCAGGATCAGGCTGACCACACCCTGCCCAAGCATCAACAGCCCCAGCCCGACCATCAGCCGGAACGCGAAAAACACCGGCGCCACGGGCGGGATGTCCTCAGCCGGAAATTCATCAAGCGCGGCGATGGTGCTGGTCAGGTCATGCTGCAGATAGAGGGAGCCGATGCGTGGAATGGCCACTTCCCAATGGTTGCGGCGCTCTTGCATATCCGGCCATGCGAACAGGCGCAGTGGCTCCCCTGCCCCTTGGTCCGGGCGCGTCCATGAGCCTTCGATGGCCGCCACTTTCTGCGGCTGAGCGTGCAAACTGTGCCGGCCAT
The DNA here is from genome assembly GCF_004307585.1 of Pseudomonas sp. Sample_20. Classification (NCBI taxonomy): domain Bacteria; kingdom Pseudomonadati; phylum Pseudomonadota; class Gammaproteobacteria; order Pseudomonadales; family Pseudomonadaceae; genus Pseudomonas; species Pseudomonas sp. Sample_20. Next base: position 40,369 of record NZ_RCOA01000012.1, read on the forward strand.
GCAGGTCCCCGACAACAATCTGCACCGGCATCAGCAGCGCAATCACCCACAGCGCCATGGAGAATTGCAGGCGAGCACGCGGGTTGTCCGGGGCCTTGCGCAATTGCCAGGCACTGATCCCGGCAATCAGCGTCGCGCTGCCGATGAGCACGGCAAGCAGCATATGCGCCAGACGATAGGGAAACGAAGGATTGAAGATGATTGCCCACCAGTCCTCGGCGAGGAAACGCCCGTCCGCGCCAATCGAATAGCCGGCGGGGGTTTGCATCCATGAGTTGGCGGAAAGAATCCAGAACGCGCTGATCAGCGAGCCCACCGCCACCGCACACGTGGCAAAAAAGTGCAGACGCGGACCGACCTTCTTCAGGCCGAACAGCATGATGCCGAGAAATCCCGCTTCGATGAAAAACGCCGCCATCACTTCATAGAACATCAGCGGACCGAGGACATCACCGGCCTGCACCGACAGCCGCGACCAGTTGAGGCCGAACTGATACTCCAGAATCAATCCCGACGCCGTGCCCACCGCAACGTTGAGGGCGAATACCTTGAGCCAGTAACGATAAACATCCAGATAAACCTGGCGCCCGGTCCTCAACCACAACGCTTCCAGCACCATGAGGAAATTCGCCAGACCGATGCTGAACGCCGCCAGCACGATGTGGAAGCTGATCGTGATCGCGAACTGGGCGCGGGCGGCCATCAGGGCCGAATCAACGAGCTCCATCCATCAGCCGCTGTAGAACACAGCAAGCTTGTTGCCTTCAGGATCGCGCAGATAGGCCACGTAAAAGTCCGGCGTATAGGCCTCGCGAGTGCCAGGCGCGCCTTCGTCGCTGCCGCCGTGGTCGAGCCCGGCCTTGTGCACCTGATCGACCTTGTGCCGCGAGTCGGTGCGAAATGCCGGCATCATGCCGTTGCCGGGTGTCGCCGGCTCACCATTGAACGGTTGCGAGATGTGCACACTCCCGGGCCCGTTGGACTTGTCGGCACAATCGGGCAAGTAGAAACAGTAGTGTTCTTCACGGTCATGCCGGTAGCCAAGCGGCGTCAGGATCGCCTTGTAAAAAGCCGCCGAACGCTCGACATCGTTGGCGCCGATAAACAGATAACTGAGCATGAGACGTCCTCCGATGGCAGCTGTCAGCGCTGTGGCTGTTCCTCGTTCAGGGTAAAAATGTTGCCGGCGTCACGCACTAATTGGCGCCATTCGGCACTGGTGATCAGGCCTTGCTCCTCCATCTGATCCGCAGCCTTGAGCAGCTCGTCATACTGCTGTTCCGGATCCAGATCGCCCTCGGCCTGCTCCGCCATCCTGCGCCATGCCGCCAGTGATGCCTTCTTTTGCTGATCGAACATACGGGTATCTCCTGATGGACTTACCCGGTAGAAAAAACAGCGCGACAGAGGTTCAGGGCAGACGACGGATGGACGGGTGATACGCAAAACCTTGTAGGAGTGAGCCTGCTCGCGATAGCGGTATATCTTTCAAAACATTTGAATGTGCCTCCGTCATCGCGAGCAGGCTCGCTCCCACAAAAGCAAAAGCAAAGCAGCGCAGCGCAGCTGCCCGCGGCGAAGCCGCCCCACTCAACAATGAGCGCAAGCTCGAGTGCTTTTGATCTTGATCCACCGGCGACGTCGGAAGGCTGAGTGGAGGGATTGATCCGGGCGTGGGAGCGCAGCGACCGTTCGACGAAGTCGAACACAGCGGAAGGAGGTGCAGCGAAGCAAACCGTAGCCGCTGCGTCCGGATCAGTCCCGTAGCGAAGGAACCCGAGCCTGCGAGGGCCGAACGTAGGAGCAAGCGTTTTTTTGCTTACTTTTTTTAGGCGTTTGTAAAAAAAGTGAGTCGCCGTAAGGGCGAAACCGCCAACCGCAACACCGCAAAAAAACGGATATACACCCAAAACCCCAAGAGCCTGGTCGGCCCAAAGGCCGCCAAGCCCCAAAAAACCCGCAAATGTCAAAACCGCTCAGCCACCCGCTTGTACGCATAATCCGGCTCCCGATACTTGCCCGGCTTCTGCCGTTTCGGCAACTCGACCTTGTCGCGCTTGACCTCTTCATAGGGGATGCGACTGAGCAAATCAGTGATGATGTTCAGCCGTGCACGACGCTTGTCATTGGAGTCGGCAACCCTCCACGGCGCCCAATCGGTATCGGTATGCTTGAACATCTCGTCCCGCGCCCGTGAGTAGTCATACCAGCGACTGTAGGATTTCAGATCCATTGGTGTCAGTTTCCAGGTCTTGCGCCCGTCATTGATTCGCGCTTCGAGCCGGCGGGTCTGTTCCTCTGGACTGACCTCAAGCCAGTACTTGAGCAGGATAACCCCCGAATCGACGATGGCGTTCTCCACCCAAGGGATCGACTTGAGAAACTTGTCGGCCTGTTCTTCCGTGCAAAAGCCCATGACCCGTTCGACGCCGGCGCGGTTGTACCAACTGCGGTCGAAAATCACCACCTCACCGCCTGCCGGCAGATGCGGCAGGTAGCGCTGCACATGCATCTGGCTCTTTTCGCGATCGGTTGGCGCCGGCAGTGCCATCACCCGGAACACCCGTGGGCTGACGCGTTCCGTGATCGCCTTGATCACCCCGCCCTTGCCCGCACCGTCGCGCCCTTCGAAAACAATACACACCTTGACACCTTTGGCGATGACCCACTCCTGCAGCTTGACCAATTCAATGTGCAGCTTGCGCAGCTGTTCCAGATAGTCCTTGTTTTTCAAGCGTGGACGTTCGATTGCCCTTGCAGGTTTCTTCTTGTCTTTCGCCATGAACCTGTCCTCGCGCTTCAACAGCCCGCTGAATTTGTTTATTGACCCGATGGCCCTGATCCGTGAGGTTAGTTCACGCCCGGTTGTTTGCCATCGCCGGGCAAAAAAGCCCTGTCGCCATGTGTTTCCTGGGTTTGTTCCGACGTCGCACTGTTCATTGCCCGATCCCCTGTTTGCTGGAGTTTTTTCGATGCCGTCGCCCAAATCATTGCCCACTGCCCTGCTCGGTCTGGCCCTGGCCTGCCCGGCGATGGCCGAGACCCAAGGTCTGGAGCTGGGGCAAGTGCTGATTTCGGCAGATCAGCGCAGTGGCAGCGATGCAGCGGTCGAAGAAGCGCGGGAACGCCTTGAGCAGGTTCCCGGCGGCGCCAACGTGGTCGACATGCGCCAGCCGTTGCAGGGCCGTGTTGCCAGCAATCAGGATGTGCTGGCCTATCAGCCGGGGGTGTATGCACAGTCGGCGGGCAACGAAGGCGTGAAGATTTCCATCCGTGGTTCAGGCATCAACCGCGCACCCGGCGCCCACGCCTCGGGGCTGTACACGATGCTGGATGGCTTGCCCCTCACCGGCCCCGGCGGCACACCGTATGAATTGCTCGAGCCACTGTGGGTCGAGCATGTCGAAGTGCTACGCGGCGCCAATGGCTTCGATCGCGGCGCGCTGGCGCTGGGCGGCGCTATCGATTACGTCAGCCACACCGGTTACACCGCGCCAAAGCTGCAAGTGCGCTACGCCACTGGCAGCCATGGCTATCAGCAGCGCCAGGTCAGCTCCGGGCAAGTGCTGGGCGATTTCGATTACTACGTGTCCCTGACCGATGCCAACGCCGACGGCTATCAGGACCACACCGCCAGCGAGAGCAAAGGCCTGATCGCCAACTTCGGCTATCGCTTCAACCCGAATCTGGAAACCCGCTTCTATTTCCGCTATCGCGAGACCGACAACGACCTCGCCGGTCGCGTGACCAAGCATTCCATCGAACACAGCCCACGGGCAGCCAACCCGGCGTATGTGGCCCGCGATGACAGCCGCAAGCAGCCCGGCAGTACCTTCATCGGCAACAAGACCACGTTCTATCTCGATGACGATTCGAGCATCCAGACCGGCCTCGCCTACCACGACTACCCGATGGATCTGCGCGAAGGCCCCAACCGGCTGAAGGTGGCTTATACCGACGTCAGCGGCACCTTCGACTACAAGCGCCGCGACACTTTGTTCGGCATGGAAAGCCGCAGCAACGTCGGCCTGCGCGTGACCAAGCACCTGCCCAACGACGGCGCCAGCGAGTTCGTGCGCATCCCGAGTGGCAACACCGCCAGCTACGCCCCGGGCACGCGGATGCGTAATTTCACCTATCAGGGTTCGGATACCGTGCTGCATTTCGGTAACGACCTGGAAATTGCCGACGACCTCTGGCTGACCACCGGCCTCGCCGCGATCTACACCCGCCGCGAAAGCGCCGTGACCTATCCGCAGGGCGGCGGCAAAACCAGTCTCAGCGACTGGGACTATGCACCGCGCATCGGCCTGCGCTATCAGATCACCCCCGACGTGCAAGTGTTCGGCAACCTCAGCCGCTCCGTCGAAGCACCGCACCCGTGGTCGCTGATCTACAGCTCCAACGTGCGCTTCCCTGCCGGCAACGGCGCCGCCACCGGCACTCAGCGCGACCCGGTCGAACTGCAAAACCAGACTGCAACCACTCTGGAACTCGGCGGCCGGGGCGACAGCCATTTGGGCGAATGGAGCCTGGTCTGGTACTACGCCCAAGTTCGTCACGAACTGCTCTCGGTGCTGCCGGACGCCAACGCCGTCACGCCCTACGAACTCAATGCCAGCCCGACCGTGCACCAAGGCATCGAAGCCAGCCTCAACAGCAAACTCTGGACCGCCGCCGACGGCCGCCAGCTGAGCTTGCGCCAGGCCTACACCTTCAGCGACTTCCACTACCGCAACGACGAACGCTTCGGCGACAACCGCCTGCCGGGCCTGCCGATGCATTATTACCAGGGCGAACTGCGTTACGACTGGCCGCAGGGCTTCTTCGCCGCCGTGAACACGCAACTGGTCTCCAAAGTTGCCGTGGACTACGCCAACAGCTACTACGCCGATCCCTACGCCCTGTTTGGCGCAACGCTGGGCTACAACGCCCCGAAGGGCGACTGGCAAGGTTGGGTCGACATGCGCAACCTGACCGGCAAGCGTTATGCGGCAACGGTCACGCCGGGGTATGACGACAAAGGTCTGGATGCTGCGCGGTCGACTCCGGGTGAAGGGATGGGGGTTTATGTTGGGGTTTCGTGGAGTTTGCTATAAGACCCAACGCGAAATTCAAATGTGGGAGCGAGCCTGCTCGCGAAAGCGGTGTATCAGCCGTGAGTTATTTCAACTGACACGACGCCTTCGCGAGCAGGCTCGCTCCCACAGTTGGCTTTGTGGTGTTGGTTAGAACGACGCAGGATTCGAATCTCTGGACGAGTATCATCGTGACAGCACGTCTCCTCGGACCGGCCAGGTAATCATCGCTCTCCATTGAAAATAACGGACTGACCTCATGGATACTTCCCAAGAAAACCCATTGGAAACATCACTCCGGCTGGCCGCGGACGAACCCGCGCATCGCCCTGAGTTCTATCGAACCCTCCTGGACTCGACCGTCTACATCCTCGGCACCGCCGGTGCGGCGCAAGGCCATGTCAATCTCGAAGCCGGCAGCAACATCAGCATCGCTCATTGGCAGAAGCCCGATGGCACGCCGGTCATTCCGTTCTTCTCCTCGCTGCCAACGCTGCAACAATCCATCGACAGCGAGCAGAGCTATGTGGAGATACCCGCCCGATCATTGTTCGAAATCACGCTGGGCGCGCTGCTTTTTCTGAATCCGAAGTCGCCGTACGGCAAGGAATTTCTTCCGGCGGAAGTGCAACGCCTGCTCTCAGGCGAAATCGGCCGGCCCGCCACGCAGCGTACCGTGGAAAAAGAAACCAACGTCTTGCTTGGACAGCCTTCGGACTACCCATCGACGATGGTCCATTCGCTCTCGCAATTGCTGGCCAAACACGCCAATGTGAAACGCGCATTCCTGGCGCTGATGCACGACCCCTCGATTGATGAAAAACCGCACTTGATCGTCGGCATCGAAGCGGATGGCGATATCGAACAGGTCATGCGCGAAGCCGGCAATGTCGCTGCGGACACAGCCCCCGATGGCGGACCAGTTGATTTTTGCCGCGTGCTGACGGGACAAGCCGGGCTGAGTGATTACTTCCTCAGGGAGACCAAACCGTTCTACGAACGCAAGTCACCGAGCAGGCTGCGTTCGTTATTTGGCTTTGGTTGACACGCCTGCATGCCGCTTGATCAGCAGGCCAGTGGTCGATTCTGATGAGCGTAACCTTGGATTCTCTCAACCCGCCCTCATAACAGTGGGTATCCCCACATCGTCTCGAGAGGAAGCACACACCATGACCACTCAAACCGAAACTGCCATTCTCGCCGGCGGCTGCTTCTGGGGTATGCAGGATCTGTTGCGCCGCTACCCCGGCGTGCTCAAGACCCGCGTCGGCTATACCGGCGGCGATGTGCCGAATGCGACCTATCGCAACCACGGCAACCACGCCGAAGCCATTGAGATCGAGTTTGATCCGGCCGTGATCAGCTACCGGCAGATCCTCGAGTTCTTCTTCCAGATCCACGACCCGAGCACGCCCAACCGTCAAGGCAACGATCTTGGTCCGAGCTACCGGTCGGCGATCTACTACCTCAACGACGAGCAGCGTGCCGTCGCTGAAGACACCGCCGCCGACGTCGACGCATCGAAACTGTGGCCGGGTCGAGTAGTAACGGAAATCGAACCGGCGGGGCCGTTCTGGGAAGCGGAACCCGAGCATCAGGATTACCTGGAGCGGATTCCGAACGGATACACCTGCCACTTCATCCGGCCTGACTGGAAACTGCCGAAGCGCGGTTGAAGAGACGGAATCGGCGGGGCTTCAGTGCTTCGCCACCGCCCCGCCCTGATCAACTCACAAATGCACTGGCAAAGCCGCCGAACCCGGCTCCGGCACCTCGACATTGACCTTCAGTGCAATCAGCAGCGCGGCCAGCAACATCAGAATTCCAGCCGCTACAAACACGCCATTGATACCGCTGAAACTGAACACCGAACCGCCGGCGGCGGCGCCTGCGGCAATCGCCGACTGCACCGATGCGACCACCATGCCGCCCGCGCTTTCGGCCTGATCGGGTATCGAACGCGCCACCCAGTTCGACCATGCGACAGGCACACCACCGAAAGCCATCCCCCACAGCGCCAGAAGCAACGCCTGCCCGGTGAGCGAGGCCGGTAACCCGACCAACGCCAGAGCAGCAACGCCCACCAACATTGGCATCAGCACCAACGTTGCCCTTGGATTGCGCTGCAACAGCCAGCCGGCGAACAGCGTGCCGGCAAAGTTCGCCACGCCGAAACCAAGGAGCATCAGTGCCAGCGTCTGCGGGCCGACGCCGGTGGTGCTTTCCAGAAATGGCCTGATATAGGTGAACAACGCAAAGTGACCGGTGTGCACCAATACACAGCCAAACATGCCAATGGCAATGCCCGGTCGCAGCAACACCTCAAGCACCGTGCGCAGGCGTGACGGACGATGCGGCGCCAGACTGGGTAGCGTGAACATTTGAAAGACCAGCGTCACCACGCCAACCGCCGCAGCTGCGAAAAACGCACTGCGCCAGCCAAACTGACCGCCGAGATAACTGCCCAATGGCACCGCCACCACGGTCCCCACGGCGATCCCGCTGAAGATGATCGACAGCGCACGCGGCAGCAGCGCCGCCGGCACCAGGCGCATGGCCACGGCCGCCGCCATGCTCCAGAATCCGCCGAGGGCTATGCCCAAAAGGATGCGCATGATCAGCAACACCGCGAGGCTGGACGACAACGCGACCAGCAGATTCGAAGCAATCATCAGTGCCGAAAAGCCGAGTAATACCAGCCGCCGATCAAGGCTGCGCGTCAACCCGGGCACCAGCAATCCGGCAAACAGCGCGACCACCGCAGTCACCGTCACCGCTTGCCCTGCCAGCGCTTCGCTGACGCCGAGATCGAGCGCCATCGGCGTCAGCAGGCTGGCCGGCAGATATTCCGCCGTGAGCAGACCAAACACGCCCATCGCCAGTGAAAACACCGCCATCCACGCAGGCACCAGCGGCTCCCCGTCAGTTCGCCCATCACCTACACGTTCATTCATTTCAAGACTCCCTCGGACATTTCGAGAGGGCAGTCTATTGGCGACAACCCGGATGATCTATGATGCGCAGTCTTGAACTTTTGATCGAAACCCCGAACATGAGCAGCACCGATCCCTTTGCACTGTCATCAGACCTGATCACTGAATTGCTGCGCAGCATGCGTCTGCGTGGCGTGCAATATCGGCGGATCCACGCTGGTCCGCCGTATGGCCTGGGTTTCAGCGACAAGCCCGGCCATGCGTATTTCCACTTCGTCGCCGCTGGATCGACGGTATTGCGACTGGAGGACGGCAGCCTGTACGAGTTGTCAGCAGGCAATGCGGTATTCATTGCTCATGGTGCCGCGCACCAGTTGCTGTCACACGCCGGAGCTGAAGTGCAGGACATTCACAGCGCCGTCGCCGCACCGCTCGGCGACACGGTCTGCGCGGTGCAGGTCGGACACAGCGCCGATTCGCCCGATAGCGCCCTGCTCTTCAGTGGCTGTATGGAGTTCGAACTCGGCAGCCTGCAAGGCCTCGGTCGGCTGATGCCGGGTCTTATGCTGATCGACGCCGGCGGCCAGCGTTATCCGGGACTCATGCCGATTCTCGCGACCATGGAACGCGAAGTCAGCGCAGCGCGCATTGGCTTCGCCGGCATTCTCGCGCGCCTTGCCGACGTAGTGGCGGCAATGATTGTTCGCGGCTGGGTCGAATGCGCTTGCGGCAATGCCTCCGGTCTCGTCGCCGCCCTGCGCGACCCTCGCCTGGCGCAGGCCTTGCTGGCCCTGCACCAACAACCGGGGCGCGACTGGAGCGTCGCCGAACTGGCAACGCTGTGCAACACCTCACGTTCGGTCTTCGCCGAACGCTTCCAGACCACCCTCGGCACCCCGCCGCTGCGCTACGCCACTGAACTGCGCATGCGCCTGGCCAGTCAGTGGCTGACCCTGGAAAGACTGCCGATCGAAGAAGTGGCGCAGCGCCTGGGCTACACCTCCCAAGCGGCGTTCAGTCGTGCGTTCAAGCGGATAACGGGAAGCTCACCGGGAGCGAGTCGGCGCCAGCGCTGAAGACGAGAATCGCCGTAACAGAGCCGCTCTCATTATGTGCCCCCCCCGGATTCTGCCCAACCCCGCGCTCGCCCGCTCACGGATAACCGAGCCTACGAGACACAGCGCTTTTGCCTACAAATCTTACGGAAGTCGCTGTCTTGCCGGCTTACCCTCCGCAATTTATCGTTTCCCCGTCGCCACCTGAGAGTTGAAAGCGCTGGGCACATTCGACTTTGTGCAAACAGGTCAGACGAAAAAGGTGTTGTTGACGTATCCGTCACTCCTACCTAATCTGCTCCCATCCCGCCCAAGGCAGTACGCCGTTCTAATCATCCAGAACGAGCCAAACCCTTGGGCGTTTTTTTAGGTAAAAAACATGCCCACTGCGGTGTTAGTCGATGGCGCCTTTTTCATCAAACGTTTTCGACGAATCGAACCTCAAAACGCCTTCAACGCTGAACGCGCGGCCGATCTGGTCCATCGATGGGCAACCGCCCACCTCCTCAATAAAACCTTGACCCGTCCAACGGGCCCCATTCGAGAGCTACGACAACGAGCCAGGAAAGAGCTTTACCGTATCTTCTTTTATGACTGCCCCCCACTGGACACCAAACAGCACAACCCAATAAGCAAAAAAGCTGTGGATTTTTCCAGGTCCAGGGAGGCGGCATTTCGCAAAGAGCTGCACGCCAGACTGCGAAGTAAACGTAAGCTGGCGTTACGACTTGGACATCTGTCGAAGGATGTCAGATGGACCATCAAACCCGCAAAAATCGCTGAGCTGTTGAAAGGCAAAATCCAGATGACTGACCTTATGGACT